>JBBWWE010000319.1:0-3962 GCA_050256595.1 Planctomycetota bacterium | reverse complement strand
AAGACGATTCGGCTCGAGTTCTGATCGTGACCGGGGCGGGCGAGAAGGCCTTTGTTGCCGGAGCCGATATCCAGCAACTGGCCGGACAAACCGCGGAAGAAGCAAAGCAGAGGGCAACGACAGGCCAGAGAGCCTTCGATGCCATCGAGGGTTGTGGCAAGCCGGTGATCGCGCAGATCAACGGCTTTGCACTGGGGGGTGGCTGTGAGCTGGCGCTCGCCTGTCACCTTCGGTACGCATCGAGTCGGGCAAAGATAGGGCTTCCGGAAGTATCCCTGGGGATCATTCCCGGTTACGGCGGAACCCAGAGGCTTCAGCGCATCGTCGGTCGTGGTCGGGCGTTCGAGTTGATCTTGACGGGGAATCACATCGGTGCGCAGCAGGCCAAGGAGATCGGACTGGTCAATGATGTGTCTGATCCCGAGGAACTGGAAACGATGGTGTTGAAGGTAGCCGAGACGATGTGCAAGAGAGGTCCGCTGGCGCTTGCGAATGCCATCGATGCGGTGGTTCGCGGAGGAGATTGCAGTCTCGCCGAGGGGCTCGCCATCGAGGCGGATCTTTTTGGTGTTACCAGCGGTACCGACGATATGCGTGAAGGAATGCAGGCATTCCTCGACAAGCGAACGCCGGACTTTCAGGGCCGTTGAACTTTCAAAAGTGATGAGTATTCAGAGGCGATGAGAGCCACCGATTAGACATCGTGCAGGGCTCACGCCAACGACAGGAAAGCGAAACATGACGAAGAAGATTCAGATCCTCGGCGGCGCCAGGACAGCGATGTGCGAATATGTCGGAACTCCTGGTTTCGGTCTCTTCAAGGACACCAGCGCCATCGAACTCGGTGCCCAGATCACCCGGGAGGCATTGCGTCGTACCGAGGTTGATCCTTCCGATGTGGATCATGTGGTCATCGGTAACGTGATGCAGACCAGTGCCGATGCCCTTTACGGGGCCAGACATGTCGCCTTGCGCGCAGATCTACCCATCGAAACCCCGGGCCTGACGGTGAACCGTCTGTGCGGTTCGGGTCTCCAGGCGATTATCAGTGGATCCCAGCACATCTTGCTCGATGAAGCGCAGGTGGTGGTCTCCGGTGGTATGGAGAACATGTCGCAATGTCCTCACGTCATCCGTGGAGCCCGCGAGGGGTTCCATCTGGGACAGGGGAATCTGGAAGATCTGCTGATGGCATCCTTGCTGGATCCGTATTGTGGGCTGTTCATGGCCCAGACCGCAGAGAAGTTAGCAGCTCAGTACGAGATCTCGCGGGAAGAGCAGGACGAATTTGCAGTGACCTCCATCTCCCGGGCAGAAAACGCCCAGGAGAAGGGTCTGTTCGATGCAGAGATCTTTCCGATCGAGGTAAAACGTGGCAAGCAAATGATCCAGGTTGATCGAGATGATCACATCAAGCCCGGTACAACCCAGGAGAAACTCGCCCGGTTGCGTCCTGCGTTCGGCAAAGATGGAACGGTGACGGCCGGAAACGCCAGTGGCATCGTCGATGGTGCTGCGGCAGTAGTCCTTGCCGCCGAGGACTCTCCGGTGGCTCTGGATCGAGAGGTTCTTGGCACCGTCAAGGGTTGGAAAGTGGTGGGAGTAGATCCTTCCATCATGGGAATCGGTCCTGCTCCAGCCATCAACGGATTGCTGGCGGACCAGGGACTCGCCATTTCCGACATCCAGTTATTCGAGATCAACGAGGCGTTCTCTGCCCAGTACCTGGCAGTCGAAAAAGAACTGGGACTTGACCGTGACAGGGTCAATGTTAACGGTGGTGCCATCGCCCTGGGACATCCTCTGGGAATGACGGGAACCCGTCTGGTGCTGACCGTCCTGCACGAGTTACGCCGCCGTGGTGGGGGGCTCGGGATCGCCAGTGCATGCATCGGTGGAGGCCAGGGGATTGCCGTACTCGTCGAGGCTGAATAAGCAGACTAAATTAATTCTTCCGAGGGAGTGAAATCGTGTCCAGGAATTACAAGATCGCAGTATTTGCAGGAGACGGGATCGGCCCCGAGGTCACTCGTGAAGCTCTCAAGGTCGTCCAGGAGGCTGCACAACTGGGTGGATTTGAAATCGAATGCGAGGAGTTCCCACACGGAAGTGAACATTACCTCGCGACAGGGGAGTTATTTCCGCAGCAGGTGATCGAAGAGGTTCGCTCGAAGGACGCGATCTTCCTCGGTGCCATCGGAGATCCGCGGGTTGAGGTTGGACTCGTCGAAAGAGCGGTGATCTCCGGTCTTCGATTCCATCTCGATCTGTTCGTGAATCTTCGTCCGATTCGTCTGTTTGCTGACAAGTTCTGTCCGCTCAAGGATAAAGGTACGAAGGACATCGACTTCGTGGTTGTTCGTGAAAACACGGAGGATGCCTACGCGGGCATTGGCGGAATATTCAAAAAGGGCACTGCTGATGAAGTTGCGACGCAACAGATGATCTATACCCGCAAGGGAGTCGAAAGAATAATCCGCTATGCTTTCGAACTGGCCCGAAAGAGGGACCGTAGAAAAAAACTACTGCTGGTCGATAAGGCCAACGCCATCCGCGCTCAGGACATCTGGACAAGAACCTTTGCAGAGGTGGCAGAAGAGTATCCGGATATCGAAACGGAACACGCTTACGTTGATGCTGCATGCATGTGGATGGTGAAGAATCCGGAAGCCTTTGATACCGTTGTCACGACTAACCTGTTCGGGGACATCATCACCGATCTTGCAGCAGTTCTGCAGGGAGGGATGGGAGTCGCGGCCAGCGGAAACATCCATCCGGGCCAGGTGTCGATGTTCGAACCGATCCATGGTTCTGCTCCAAAGTACAAGGGGCAAAACGTTGTGTGTCCAATAGCCGCGATCACAGCTGGTCAGATGATGCTCGATTATCTCGGTGAGGTTTCAGCCGCTTCGAACGTGGAGTGCGCCATCGAGAAGGTGCTCTGTAGCGAAGATGTTACGGCAGTCAATGCTGCGAGCGGCATCCCCACGGATGAGTGGGGAGATCGGGTGGTCGAACAGATGCGGCTGCTCTGATCGGAGAAGTTCTTGGGTGATACCGATATCTTCGACGGTTGTGCCCGACTTTGTCCTGAAAGTCGTATCGAAACCGTCATTGTCGGTGGTCCAGATGCCGATGACTTTCTCCAGCGACTACTTTCTTGTGATCTCACGAACATCGAGCGCGGGTCGGGGAATCGTGGAACCCTGCTCGACAACAAGGGACGTATTCTCGCCTATTTCGATGTTCATCGAGTCGAGCAGGGGCTGCTAATCGTTATCGAGCAGGAGATGGTCGGTGTTCTTACCGAGCAACTCGAACGGCTCATCATTCTGGAGGATGTAGAGGTTGTCACCGGTGCGTACGCAGTGCTCTCGATTCAGGGGCCGATGGCTCCGAGCAAGGCACAGCTACTTTCCGAAGTCGTTCCGGATTCCTTCCTGGCAACGGTTCCATGGCGCGGCGGTCAGATTGCGAATCGTCCACGGTGTCCATCCGGTGGATTTGATCTGATCGTGCCGATCGAGCAAGCCGACGAGATCGAGCGAGAACTGGAAGCCATGTCAGTTCCACTGGCTTCTCCTGAAAGCAGTGAACAGGCTCGAATAGAGGTGGGTTTGCCCCGGATCGGACACGAGATCACTGCGCGCTCTCTGCCACCCGAGGTCGGGCTCGATGATGCCATCTCTTATGACAAGGGTTGCTATGTTGGCCAGGAGGTTCTGGCGAGAATCCGCACCTACGGGCACGTGAATCGACAACTCCGATGCCTCTCGATATCTGTTGAGGAGCAGGGAGGGATTCCCTCGATCGAGGTCGGAGATGATCTTTTTTGTACGGATGACGATGCCAAGGTGGTGGCGAAGGTCACATCGAGAGCCAGAGGGGACGGAGTTGTCCACCTGCTTGCTTCGGTCATAAGATCTCACACCGACGAGTGCACTGAACTGATCTGGAAGGGC
>JBBWWE010000318.1:0-1579 GCA_050256595.1 Planctomycetota bacterium | reverse complement strand
GCTTGAATCTCTCGGGAAGGCAAGCGACGACACAGGAGACGCCAGGAAGCGCTTCTCCGCAGGCACCTGAACCGGTGATTTCGAGCGTGAAGTCGATCAGTTCTGCAGAGAGTGTGACGCTGGTCGTGGAGGCATCTCCCGGCAAGGTGGCCGAGACAACGCCGTCGACGAGCAGGGTGAGTTCCTGATATGCAGGATCATTGTTGAACCAGTTGAGGGTCACGGTGCAAGACAGGTGATCGACCTCGCAGGTCAGCCCGGAAGGTCCCGTGGATGGAGGAGTCTGCGTGCAGATTCCCGTACCCATTCCTGCGGCCGAGGATTGCCCATTGCTGATTCCAACCACGTCAAAGTCGGTGAGGACTCCGTCGGTGAGGGAGATCGAAGCGCTAGTGGCAGTTCCGGCATGGCTAGTAGTGATTCCGTCCTGGGTGACCTCGATGGAGTCATACGCTGCTTCGTTGGTCCAGCTGAGCGTCCCTGAACAGGTACAAGCATCATCTATGGCGACGCTGATACCGGAGGGTGCAGGAGTCTCGACGGTGAAACTGCCATGATTGAGAATCGGCTGCTGTGAAACTCCGTTGACCGAGATGACACAACTCACCGGCGGATCACCGAGTGTGTTGAGAAACGCCAGAGCGGTCGTGGAACCGGGACTGGCATCGGCGGCAACGGTGTAGATGACGTGAGCCACATCGTGCGTTCCGGCAGGAATCGTTTCCAGTGGAGGAGCAAGACTCACGATGACCCCGATGATGAGGCCAGGTCCACCGAGGGGAGCCAGTTCCGTGGTGAAGAAATCGGCACCCGCACCATTGTTGGTTACGAGCAGGGCGGCGCCCTGGTCAACCGAGGAGAGTGTCAAAGTCGGAGCCACATGAGAAAGACCGAACTGGAATCCCTGCGCATCCGTGGGAGTACCCAACTCGATCGGAACCTCGACAGTGGATCCGGGAAGTCCGCTTGCGGCCGGGGCGGTCAAAGCATAGTTGGTCTGGGCCTGGAGTCCCGTGAGGGCACTCAGGAGACAAATCATCGTCAGGATGATGGACCGAGTTAGCATTATGGTTCCTTCCTCGCTATCGACTCCTGAATTGCTGTGGATTCAGGGAGTCCTGTATGCAGAGCATCACAAACACGGGTTTCGCGGAGCAATTCCACGAACAAGACTATTCTAATGACAGTATGTAATGTTTACTAGTGGTCTTATTTGTTAATACTGGCGGTTTTTGGACGTTCCGTAGGTGAGGCGATGAACTCGTCGTAACGGTTCACCTCTGACAGTATTTTCTGGTTGGGAACCTGAGGGAGGTATTTTGGCCGCTGCAAATCGGCAATCTTTGCTGGATCGGGTGGGGCATCTCTCCAGCGCGGCGTAACCCCGGTTCTTGCTGCGGGGGCCCCCTCACTGAGGAGGCCCCCGCAGCAGATGTTACTTCGGCAAGATGATCGTGGTGCCGACTGAAATCGCCTCGAGGTTCGGGAGGGTGGCTCGATTGGCGACCAGGATGTCGCGATAGCGCTGACCATCACCGTAAAAACGAACCGCCAGTGACCAGAGCGTATCACCCTGACG
>JBBWWE010000317.1:0-2138 GCA_050256595.1 Planctomycetota bacterium | reverse complement strand
TTGCTTCATGCCCTCCACAGCGCCGACCTCGCACTCCCCCATTCTCATGACTAATATGGAACCAAGATCGTCGAGGGGGTCCATCTCATATTGAGGTTCGCTCGCGCGATGCTTGGGTTCGAAAAAACAAATAACGATGGGTTGCGATTCACACCGACAGGTGTGCCTGTGTAGAACTGCAGCGATCCGTATCACAGCAGGAAGTCGAGGGACACGATGAACAAGTCACTCCTGATCACAACGATGATTGCGTTTTTCTGTTCTCCGCTGGCAGCCCAGGGCGGAGATGAGTGTACTTCGGCAGAGGTGATTGCCGTGACCGGGTACGGTTTCTACCAGGTGGCGATGGACAACACCACGGCCTCAACTGGCATCGATCCAGATCCCTCCATTCCCTGTGCCGTCCTCGGTGCGTTGAATGCCGACATCTGGTTCAGTTTCACTCCCGATGCCGACGGTGCCTTGATGGTAGATACCTGTGACCCGACCGGGTGGGACACCGATCTGGTCGTCTATGACGGGTCCGGGGGATGTGGTGCTCTGATCGATGTGGCTTGCAATGGAGATGCCCCGGCCAATGCTGTGTGCCAGATCTTCTATTCGCAACTGGAAGCACCCCTGATGGTGCAAGGAGGAGTCCCCTACTACTTCCGCATCGGCAACTATGGAGGAGTGGGCGGCACCGGCAACCTCAACATCGACTTTACCAGTGTCAGCGTTGAGATCTGCGATGACGGAATCGACAACGATGCCGATGGTCTGATCGATTGCCTCGATCCGGTCGACTGTCCCTTTGGAACCGCTCCCTGTGTGCCACCGGTCAACGATGATTGTGCAGGAGCCATCGACATTCCGGTCACCACTCCGGGAACTTACACCGCCTTCATGGACTCAACCCTCGCCAGCCTGTCGCCAGAACCCCTTCCGAGCATCCCGTGCCCACTGGGGAGCGCCGGTTCCTTCGATCAGGATGTCTGGTACACCCTGACGGCACCCTTCGACGCTGTCATGGGAGTTCATACCTGTGATCCAGTAGGTTGGGACACCCACTTGCTCGTCTACGAGGGCACCTGTGGCGCGCTGATCGAACTGGACTGCAGCGGCGATACTGATAGCGGACTGGCTCCGTGTCAGAACTTCTACAGCCATGTAGAGTTCCTCAACGTTTCCGCGGGACTCACATACACCTTCCGCATCGGCTCCTGGGGAGTGGGAGTCGGCGGCATGGGAGATCTGACCGTCACCCTCGAGAGTTCCTCAGTCGAGATCTGCGATGACGGGATCGACAACGATGTCGATGGCCTGATCGACTGCTTCGATGTTCTCGACTGTCCCTTTGGTATCCCTCCCTGTGTCGCCCCTCTCAACGATGAGTGTGACGGAGCGACCGACATCCCGATCGCCGGTACTGGCACCTACACCGCGTTCATGGACAACTCACTGGCCAGTTTGTCTGCAGTACCGCTACCGACAATCCCATGTCCCAGTGGCGGTGCGGGAACCTTCGACAAGGACATCTGGTTCAGTTTCACTCCCGATATCAACGGCATCGCCGGAATCCACACCTGTGATTCCAGTTGGGATACCGACCTGCTGGTCTACGAAGGCGATTGCACCGCATTGGTCGAACTGGACTGCAGCGGCGATGGATATACCGGCCTTCCCGGTTGCCAGTTCTATTACAGCCACGTTCGGTTCCTCGACGTGACCGCCGGCACCACCTACATCGTGAGGGTCGGTTCCTGGGGTCTCGGATTGGCCGGAACCGGGAACCTGGCTGTGACGCTGGAGATTCCCAGTCCCGAGATCTGCAACGATGGCATCGACAACGACGTCGATGGCACCATCGATTGCGGTGATTGCGATTGTGCTACCGATCCGGGTTGCGCTGGAACCGTCATCGATGGCGATGAAGCGTTCACAGCCATCGATGTGTTCGATGGGATCAACGCCATCGACACCACTACCTACACCACCAGTGGCGAACCCTACAATGATGCACTGTGCTCCGGCACGCTGCTTGGTGCCATGAGCAATGACGGCTGGTATAGCTGGACCGCAGCCAATACCAACACCTACTGGATTCATACCTGCGATGTAGCCGGCTGGGACACCGATCTGATGGTCTATGAAGGCGA
>JBBWWE010000316.1:0-1527 GCA_050256595.1 Planctomycetota bacterium | reverse complement strand
TGCAGTAACGGTAGCCCATCCATGCCGCCAAGCATACGTCAGAGAATTCCCAGTTCGGTTGATCGAGATCATGCCCCTTGGAACCGGGGCCCTCCTTCCGAATCGAGCCCCGCGGAGCATAGGAAGTTGAAGGCCCTCTTGCGGCGCCCCTCCTGCGTCAATCTCGGGCTACTGGATTCCCAACTCAGGTAGGAGGAGTCCAACTGGAACGAGGTCGGCTCAGGCCTGGTCGGGGCCCGCGGAGGTCTCCTCGAAGCGCCGGGCGAACCATTGTCCGGGAACGAAGATCGCGTTCCAGGTGATCTCGGTACTGACCGCGAACAAGACAACCAGCGGCATCGATTCACGAAAGAATTCATTGGCGAGCACGATCGCCAGCCCGACGTTGGTCCAGGTTGCGGAGATCGCGACGGTCATGCGATCGGGCCACTCTTTCTTCGCACCGGCAAACCAGCCGAGCGCGTATGCGGTGAGAAAGGCGGCCGCAGAGATGCCCACCATCTCGGCCAGAATTCCGGGTTTGGCGGTGAGGTGGTCGCGCAAACCGGCGACCGAGCCAATGATGATCATCGACAGGCAAAGCACGCTGAGCAACGCAATCCGAGGCTCAATGACTCCCACAACTCGAGGAGCAAAGCGGCGCGTCAGTACTGCTGCGACCGCGGGCAAGACCACGATCATCGTGAGAAAAGCTTCGATCGGTTCGAGTGGTAGCTGCATGGCATGGCCCGATGCCACTCGCAGCAACAGTGGCAGTGTCAGCGGGACGAGCATGGATGTCGTGATCACGATCAGCAGTGAACGTTCGAACTTCGCGTTGAACATGAGGCATATCGATGGTGTGATTGCTCCGGCTGGAGCCGCCAGAACCAGCAGCATTCCAAGTGACCATGCGTGAGCGTTGGGGAGAGGTGAGGTTGCGACCCGCAATACGACATAGATCAGTGCTGGGATGGCCAACTGCAACAGCACCAGCAGATACAGGTGATAACGCCACGATTTGAGTTCCTCCTTGAGTCGGCCGAGATCGACGGTCAAGAAGCCTATATAGATCACGAGCATCAACCCGTAACGCATCATCGGTTGAACGACGGCCGCGAGTTCCTGCCAGAGAAGACCTAACGCCAGCGCCCCAACCAATACCAACGATAAGTGGCCGGTGATCCCACTGGCTATACGCTGGAGTATTGTCAATTCTTCCCTTCCTGAAATCGCTCACGAACTCGACGGGCGCCCTAGTACCATCCGGCGGTGAAGCTGCGCGCGTACACTAGTCGACTCCCCGGCCACATCAAATCGCCTGAGACTCCCATGTCCCAGCTCGCTTCGTGCCCCTTCGAGAAGAACCGGACACAGATCTGCCAGCTGCTGGCCGGGAAAGATCCCCTTCGTGGCTTCCGACACGCAAGGATAGGAGAAACAAGCGGGGTCTTGGGCACCGTGCCAGGCTCCCGGTCGAGGCGCGGCGGAGACGTCGATCGCCGGGAGATCCAGGGCATCAACCTGGCGGCGCGCCGCCGATCGGGC
>JBBWWE010000315.1:0-4123 GCA_050256595.1 Planctomycetota bacterium | reverse complement strand
TTTCGTCCGTCACTGAGATCGACAACACGGTACTGCAGGATTCCGTCTCCGATGATGGTCAGTAAAGCAGGGCTGGACGTTCGAGTGTTCTGTAGATCGAGTTCGACTTTTTCCCCGACATCGAGGCGAGTTTTTTCTACCAACCAGATCAGGCCACGCTGCTCGTCGTCGCCGGAGACTGTCACTCCGATGCGACTGGTGATGCGATTGCCAATTCTGTCGAGCCCTTCTGCGACGATGGAGTGGCTTCCTGCGCTGGTGAGCGGGATTCTCACCTCTGCGCGGCCGTCCTCAGCGGTGTGGATCTGGCGCTCTTCCAGGGTGTTTTCGACCCATCGTCCGTTGCTACGGGTTCTTCGGACCAGTCGCACCTTCACATCTCGTTCAACCGGTTCACCGGCCGCATCGGTAGCGGTCACCATCACGGGAACTGACTCTCCGACGATGTAATCGCCGTTTTCTCGTGGGATCTGCAGTGCTAGTTGCCACATCGAATCGGCAAGAATGACGCTAGCGGCGCGACTCAGTCCGTATTCGGGAATCTGCACCATCAGTCTCACCTCGGAACCCAGTTCGTCACGACTGTCTTGCTCGATCTGCACCTGGCCTTCCTCATCGAGGACGAATCTCTCTTCATGACCGTCGTTGAAGTGAACCACGATCGCGGTTCCTGCCAGTGGTTCGCCGTACCAGGTTCTGGCTGAAATGGTCGCCTCGATCATTTCTCCTCGAACATAGACCATCCGTTGCGGTTCGATTCGCAGATCGACGGCGAGAGGAGTGATGTTTTCCACATTGAAGGATTGGCGATGGACGATGCCTTCGGGACTGCGCACGACGATGATCCAGCTACCGTGGGGCGCATCGACAGGCAAGGTATAGGAATCCGACACGGTTCCTGCAGGTCGAAAGAGAGTCTTGTTCCCGTGTATCACGACACCGCCCGGAGTGAGCAGCGAAAAATGGCACTCGAGTCCGGCCGGGTTGTGCCAGCGACCATCGACCACATCTCGTACCACTGCACGCCAATAAACCGTGTCTCCCGGTCGATAGGTGGCGCGGTCGGTGAGGAATTGCCCTCGTGGGGATACTCCCGAGGCGATGATGGTTCCATCGAGACCGAGTCCGGTCACGGCGGAATCGCCACCGCGTAACGCAAGTACCTTTACATCGGCAGATTGTGCCAGTTTCTGGTATTCGATCCGGACGATTCCGTCCGATCCGGTTTTTACCTCCTGGAGAACGCGTTGATCATCGGCCCCGGGTATGGCGATGAGCACATCGACTCCCGCTGCGGGTCTCTTCTCGAGCATATCCTGGGCATAGACCAGAACTTCTCTACGGCCCGCCTTGACGATGATGTCGAGATCGGTTCGTACCACCAGCGTGGTGGCTTGTAACTTCTCCGAAGAAACCATCACGGCCCAGGTTCCCGATCCTTCGACGGGAAGTTCGACCAATTGATGACACGGACGGTACTGGGCGTAATTGTCGATCTCCAGTTCGACCGTCTTCCACGGGTCGATCAGGTCGAGATCGAGTTGTTCGACTTCATCACGCGAGTGGTACTTACGAAAGTAGGCCTCGATGTCGAGCGGGTAGATCTTCACCTCGACTTTTTCAATGTTGCGAGTATCGAGGGAGAAGGAGGCCGCTTCATTGGATCGAAGCAATCGATCGGTATCGATCTGGAGGCTTTTCTGGGTCAGTTCTCGGAGTCGCTCCCTTGCCGGGCGCTCGACGGATGTGCCGAAGCATTCGCGGTATGCGATGACCGATTCTTCCAGGCGTATCAAAGAGGTTTCGAGAATCATGGCGATATTGAACTTGGCGCGCACTCCTTCGCTGGTATCTGGATACTTGCCGCTGAGCCGCTTGAGGTCAGCGATGCTCTGCTCGAACAGCGATTCGGTGGCGGTTCTTTCCGTTTCACTGAGTTCCGAGATGGTTCGGTTGCTTTGCAGTATCTTGGCCTCGAGCGAATGGGAGAGGGCACTACGAAGCAGCAAGGGAAGAGTTTTTCGATTGAGCGTGTAACGGCTGGCGAACTCTCCGATGGCGTTTCTTCCATCTTGCCATTGGGAATCGTCGAGGAAACTCTCTCCGATGCGGGCATCGATGTTGATGATCGCCTGCTGTGATGCGGCCCAGTCAGGACCATCCGGGGCGCGGCGTCCGTATTCAACGAAGGCTGCGCGGGAATCGTCGAATTGTTCCATCTGCCACAACAGGTGTCCGATTTTGAACTGAGCAGATCTTTTCAACTGCTCCAGCAAAGCGGCATCGCCGGGGATCTGAGCCTCGATGAACCCTCTCCAGTGGCTCAGTGCTGCCTCTGATTGGCCATCATCTCGCAACATTTCTCCGATCCGGAAACCGGATCGAATTCGTTCTGGATGATCGGGTGCTTCATCGATGAATCGACGCAGTGCAGCGATCCTCAGATCGACGGAACTGTATGTTCCGACGATCGCCAGCAGAGCATCGCCACGCACACCTCGTAGTGATGCAGCCAGGTCTCCCTGAAAGCGATCTCCCCATGGATCTTCACCGGCGAGACTTGCATCGATAACTGCCACGAGGTCCTGCAGTTCACGACGTGACACCACTCCACTCTTGGCCTTTGCGCGCGCCAGCAGCACATCGAACAGATGGGTTCCAGCTTCACCATCTCCATTACGAGGATCGAAAGTCGCCAGGTAGCGATCAGCATCCTTGATTAATTGCGCCGCGGCGATCTGCATCTTGACCGAGCATCGCACCAGACCGTAAAGAGATTCCTCGAGCAGCGATACAGGAGGGGCAAGATCTGCGGCCTGGGTGTACAGTTGGCGGGCGCGTGCGTACTGTGGCTCTTTGGGGTCAGGGATGGTTGGATCCGGCTCCTTCGAGATGCGATCGGCGACTTCGATCAGTATTTTTGCTAGCGCTTCGATGCGTTTCCCCGAGCGCAGTCGTGAGGTTTCTTCCTCGATGATCTTCTGTGCCTCGCCATATCGCTCGAGTCTCATCAGGATTTTGCTGCGAGTCAGCCTCGCCTTGTAATACCAGGGGCTGGTGGGAAACGTTGCCTCCAGAACCTTCAGTGCCTCGAGCGCTTCCTCGAATCGTTCGCCCCGCTGGAGGATGACGGAGCGAAACACCAGCCAGTCATCGCGGCGATCAGCCTGCTCCTGTTCGAGTTCATCGAGTTGTTCGAGAGCCGAATCGACCGAGCCCTGCAGGAGAGCATTTCTCAGATCTTCAGGGACCGGCATCCCGGGCACCTCGAGCCCATCACCATCGGCAGCGTAAACGCCCGAAAAAGCGGACAGGGCGAGGATGGCGGTCAGCAAGAAGATGAGGAAAACAGGCAATCGTGGTGTCATGAGGCCTCCGATGGGGTCCAGAGGGGGATACCAGTGGACGACTGGTATTTCGGTGCGGGCCAAGCCGAACTCCAGACTCGCCACCATCCTAGAGCGATTGAAGGTCCAATCAAGCGCGGCTCCCGACGCTGAACGTCGGTAACGAAGTCAGGATTCCAGCAATCCGAGGATTTTTCCTCGAATCCCGATGGTGCAGCGTGCCTCGACCAGGGCATCTCTACGCCCTTCGATGGCAAATCCCTGCCATTCGAAATCGTAACTGTCGCTGATGCGGCGCAGGAAGGAGCCGGTGTGCCACGGCCGGGTGGGTGGATCCCGGCGGCTTGGTCCCAGTAGTAGATGGGTCAGGCCTCGCGGTTCGAGAGTGCGGCGCACCGCCTCGCTCAGAACTCCTAGCGGGATGTGCCCTGCGTGTTGCCCGATATTTTTGGTTCCTGCAAGGGCGGCGATCCATCGACCGAGAGCTGAATCCGGTTCAACTTGTAGTTGCCAGGGATGCTCTCCTCGAGATCGAATCATCTCCTCGATTTGCTTTTCTTTCGCATCTGTGGTTTCGACCGGGATCCAGTCTTCGCTGCCCGGGATTGCATCCGCTACGATGGCGAAAATGACTTTCTTCTCCACTCCATCACAGTTGGCCATCCAGGCGCCACCGAAAAAAGATGGATCCTCAGGGTCATCTGGATTTTCTTTTACCTGG
Organism: Planctomycetota bacterium; assembly: GCA_050256595.1. GTDB lineage: Bacteria > Planctomycetota > UBA8108 > UBA1146 > UBA1146 > UBA1146. Next base: position 55 of record JBBWWE010000315.1, on the reverse strand, counting down.
CCAAAGGTGTAACGACGGTCGCTTCCCTTTCGTCCCAGCTCGGTGACGGTACCCA
>JBBWWE010000314.1:0-2564 GCA_050256595.1 Planctomycetota bacterium | reverse complement strand
GAACTGGGTGAAGAACTGGTCCCATCTCGCAGTCGGAGACCTCTGAGACGAGCCCGCGGTCCAGCGGAAGAGGATTTCGATGACGAGGACGACGAGCAGTGATGGGCTCCCCCCTGCCGGAGAGGTACCGGGGGCTGGTTGCATCTCCAGTTACGATTTCGAACTCCCTGACCATCTGATCGCTCAGCAACCCGCTCTTGAACGATCCGCTTCTCGCTGCATCTTCTGCTCGCGAGGACAACCAGGTGGTGTCACATCCCATTTCCGCAATCTACTCGAGTACTTCAATGGGGATGAACTTCTGGTCGTGAACGATACCCGGGTGATTCCTGCGCGAATTCGTTGCCGTCGCCGATCAGGGGGAGCGGTCGAGGCTTTCCTGCTCAAACCACTGGATGATCGACGCTGGAAAGCCTGGCTCTCACCGGCTCGAAGGATTCAGCCAGGAGAGCAACTGGAGACCGCTGGTCCGCCGTTGAAGGTCATCGACCGCAGTGGGTCCGGCTGGGAAGTAGAACTGGGGGGAGATGGAAACCTCGAACAGATCGGTGAGGTACCACTGCCCCCCTACATCCATCGAGACGCAAGCGATCTCCAGGGACAGTCGATTGATCGAGAACGGTACCAGACCATCTTCGCAAGAACACCGGGAGCCGTCGCCGCGCCCACCGCAGGTTTGCACTTCGATGAACCGATGCTCCAAGCAGTGAAAGGAGCAGGGATTGAAGTGACTGCGGTGACCTTGCATGTCGGCCCAGGGACCTTCAAACCGATCGAAGAGGAACAAATCTGTAATCACCGTGTCGATCCCGAGTGGTACACCGTCAGCGCCGAGACCCGCACTGCCTTGGCTGGAGCCCGGGCATCCGGACGACCCATCATCGCCGTCGGCACCACCAGCCTGCGGGTGCTAGAGAGCATCGGCCCATTGGAAGAGGGTCCGACCATCGAGTCCGAAACGGATCTGACGATCTTGCCGGGTCATACATTCTCCAACGTGGACGGGCTGGTCACCAATTTCCACCTGCCACGATCATCCTTGCTGGTGCTGGTCAGCTCTTTTCACGGTCGAGAAAATACGCTGGCCCTTTATCAACAGGCCATCGACTCCGATTTCCGCTTCTACTCTTATGGCGATTGCATGGCCATCCTTCCGGAAAGTAAATCTTGATGCTCCATTGCTGGGCATGCCGATCAGCGCTCACAACCAAACGAGCGCAACGCGATGGCATTCTGAGAGGAAGATCCTCGGAGTCAGGCGGGCCCTACCTGGTCTACTCATGCCCTTCTTGTCGCAAGGAGAACCGGATCGAGAAGTTGCCGGATGGCAATTTCTATTCATCTCCTGCCAAGGAAATCTCTCTGGTCGACTGGTTGTTCGGTTGGATCGACCCTCTGGCTCCGGAAGATTTCCTGAAAATCCAGAACTGGCATCACAAGCACGCAGAAGAAAGACAGGCGATCTTCGAGGGTCTGGGAGATCGGCGCTATTCAGGATCGCTCTGGCGACGATGGTTCGGAACCTTGATGCGGCACAAAAAACCAGCGCGTTACCGCTCCGAAATCAAACGAGAACGAGTAGATGTCGATCCCGCACCTGGCAGCAGAAACGTTCCACTACCACACCCTTACCGAATTCTTGGACTCCCTGCCGATGCCGATTCTGATCAGATCCGGGAACGATTTCGTGACCTGGTGAGAACTCATCACCCCGACAAGATCCAGCACTCCGATCCCGATCATGTCGAGCAAGCGAGCCGCAAGTTGCAGGAACTGATCCGTGCCTACGAGGATCTGGAGAAGGGCGGGCGGGTCTAGTAACCCCTGAAGTCATTCTCAACTGGCCCCAGGCATCAAATTCAACGCTTTGATCACCAGGGTCACCGTCAACACCACCGCAGCTCCAATGAGATTCAAAAAGAAACCACACCGAAGCATCGTTCTTATCTTTACCTTTCCGGTAGCGAAAACGATGGCGTTGGGAGCGGTTGCCACCGGCAACATGAATGCGCAGGAAACCGAGAGCACTGCAGGAATCATCATATGAAGCGGTGGAATTCCACCCTGTATCGCTGCCGAGGAGAGGATCGGCATCAACAGATGCATCGATGCTGTATTCGAGGTCACCTCGGTGAGGAAGGTCGTCGCGAGTGAAATCGACAGAACCAGACCGGGGAAGGGAAGATCTACCCAGTGCGCCATCATCGTCCCGAAATACTCGGAAAGTCCGCTCTGTTGAAAGGACCCACCGAGGGCAAACCCGCCACCAAATAGTAGCAGCATCCCCCACGGAACTTCCTTGGCCTGATCCCAGTCGAGCAGGGCGGGTCCGCCACGGCGAGAGGGGATCACGAAAAGAGAGATGGCTGCGGCAAGTGCAACGATCGAATCATTGAGGTAATACCGTGCCATCCCCGCCGGGATCCCCACCAGATCGGCAACCGGAGCGCTCCAGCCCGGCATGCCCTCGCCGCCGCGGGTGATCCAGAGCAACGCGGTGACCAGAAACACCGCCAGAACTCGACTCTCGCCTGATGAAATCTTGCCCAGGCCTTTGCGCTCCT
>JBBWWE010000313.1:0-1736 GCA_050256595.1 Planctomycetota bacterium | reverse complement strand
GACTTCTGCTCCGATTCCTGCCAACCAGGAATCGAACCGACCGCGCTCAATCCACAGTTCTTTACCCGCGAAGTCATCACGGCCATCGACAAAGTTGAAGAGTTGAAGTGCCAGAGGTTCTTCGATGACCACCTCTGGTGGATTCGCCCCGCGCTCGAACCACCGCCCGCTGATCAGTTGCAGCGAGCGAGCCGCGATTTGCTCGGGATCGGTGGCCACGATCCAACCTCGTACCGAATTTTTGCCCTCGATGATGGCACCATGCACCGTCTGACCGCTGACGGTCGTTTCGGGAAAATCGTCCGCGAGAGAGCTTCGCAGTTGCTCGAGATCCTCGACGGCAAGAGGCGAGGAGGTTCCCGGCTCCACCTCGACCTGGATGAGATCGGTTCCCAGTTCCCGGGCACGATCCACCGCGGCCTGTCGTGATCCCTGCAGAATCGAGGCGGGAGCCACCATCAGCGCCACAGCCCACAGAATACCCTGACAGATCAGGACGGTGCGCCAGCGATGGCGCAGTAGTTCCCCCGCAGCGCCGATCACGGATTGACGAATCAGCCTTCCCAGATGAGGCAATTTGGTTCCCTCCGACTCGCCGATGGATTACTCCTGAGCGAGGGTCGAGGACTCGCCTCCGGAGCGTGTGGGGATTATGCTGCTCGGACCGACGGGGGCAACCGGCGGTAGAAAGCCGTTCTCTGACAGAGCCCCCGCAATGAGCAGGAGGTCCCGGATGCAATTGGTTGAAACTCGAATTAGACAAGAAAAGACGTTTACCTTCGTCTGGCTGGTGATGTGTTGTGCTGCGTTCAGCGTTTCTCTGTCCGGATGTCAAGGTCTCGTTCCGGTCGAGAATTCCATCCCTGTCGTCGAAGGACATCAACCCGACGATATCCCGGCACCACTCGGATTCGAACTCGATGACGACTCCTGGTCCTACCTCAAGTTCGAGCATGCTCCATTACCGATGAGAACCGTCGAGGTGATCTACTGGGGAGATCGACCGGTTATTGAACTCAGTTCCTGGTACAAGGATCAGATGCCGATTCACGGCTGGGAATACGTGTCTGCAGAAGATGATTTCGGCGAGCAACACATCCGCTACCGAAAAGCTGGCGAATATGCTGATGTACTCATCAAGAGGATGCCGGATAAGAATGGTAAAAATTACGTGACGCGCTTGATCGTTCGCATCGGTGTAGATTCCTGAGCCAATTGCTGCTTGATGCAGTACTGATGAGAAATAGGGAGACGACTCCAAGATGGCAAAAACCGGTCCTGCCAGACCTGAAACCAGGGATCACGACCCCAACAAAGACCCCGGCGAACTCGACGAAACCATCGAAAACCTCACCATCGAGGTGGCCAAGGCGGCAAAGACCAACGCCACGCCCATCGTTATCGGGGTTGTCGTGTTACTCGGATTGATCATGCTTCCTACGCTCCTTGACAAACTGAAAGAGCAAGAAACCCAGGAGTGGAACAACAGGATCGACACCTCGCTTATTGGAGAGGCGGATGAAGTCCGAGCGGCGTACCCCGCACTGCTCGAAAATGTCAGGGGACAGGTGATCGAGACGATCGCCATCGAGAAGGTGGCCCGATGGCTGTGGGAACAAGAAGATGAAGCCAGCCGTCACCAGGCGGTCACATTGCTCGAGCAAAGCCAACAACGCTTCCCCGACGACTATGTCATAGGTACCTATCTGCAGCAATTTCGTACCTCTCTGCTATCG
>JBBWWE010000312.1:0-10160 GCA_050256595.1 Planctomycetota bacterium | reverse complement strand
TTTTTCCGACCATGAAGCCGGCGATGTTCTGGAGAAAGACGATGGGGAATTTACGTGTTGAACACAGTTCGACGAAGTGGGTTCCCTTGAGCGCCGATTCCGAGAACAAGATGCCATTATTGGCGACGATCCCGACCCTGTTGCCGTGAATACGGGCAAATCCACACACCAGTGTTGTGCCGTAGAGAGCCTTGAACTCGTCGAACGCGCTTCCGTCGACGATCCTTGCGAGCACTTCGCGCACATCGAACTGCTTTCGAGGATCGTCGGGGATGATGGAAGAGATTTCATCTGGATTGAAGAGGGGTGGCTCGGCTTCCTTGTCGATGAACCCACGACGTTGCTGGGTCGGCAGTGAACGAAAGATGGCTCGGGCTCGCTGGAGGGCATCTTGCTCGTTTTCGGCAAGATGGTCGGTGACTCCACTGACACGACAGTGAACATCTCCACCTCCAAGTTCCTCGGACGAGACCTCTTCTCCTGTCGCTGCCTTCACCAGTGGAGGACCACCGAGGAAGATGGTGCCCTGGTTTTTCACGATCACGGACTCGTCACTCATGGCTGGGACGTATGCGCCGCCGGCGGTACAGGAGCCCATCACTACAGAGATCTGCGGGATTCCCTGTGCCGACATTCGCGCCTGGTTGTAAAAGATCCGGCCGAAGTGATCTCTGTCGGGGAACACCTGATCCTGCAGCGGCAGATAGGCTCCTCCCGAGTCGACCAGATAGATGCACGGCAGCCGATTTTCGGTGGCGATCTCCTGGGCCCGAAGATGCTTCTTCACCGTCAAAGGGTGGTAACTTCCTCCCTTGACGGTCGCATCGTTGGCAATGATCACGGCAATCCGATCCTCGATCTTGCCGATTCCAGTGACGATCCCCGCGGATGGGAGTGGCGATTCGTAGACCTCGTGTCCACACATGGCTCCGATTTCGAGCAACGGGGTGTCTGCATCGATCAGTGCCTGAATACGATCTCTCACAAACAACTTGCCACGGGCTTGGTGTCTCTCGAGTGCTTCGGGTGATCCTCCCGAGCGAGTTGCGTCCACATCGTGGCGGAATTGATCGATCAGGGAGTTCATCGCCTCCTTGTAACGAAGCGCCAGAGGATCTTCAGCTGCGATGGGATTGCCGATTTGAGCCGTCACCGTTGTCTCCTCTCCGTCTGCGGAGAATAGGCACCGTCCGGGGGCCGGGCAAGGGGGACACCGTTGGCGTGATGTGGCGGGCGCTTGCAGATATGCTGATGGGGGAGAAGAAAGAGGCGAAATGAGCCGTCAGTGCCTGAGTTGCGACAGTTTTAACGATGCGGATGCGTTGCACTGCAATCAGTGCGGGTCTCCGCTGGTCGCAGGTGGCGGTGCGGCCAGAAACTCACCTGCGGTGTTCTCCGGGTGGGTGCTGGTGTTGCTGGTGGTGGTTGGATTGGTCCTGTTTCAGTGGGCAGGCCCGGCGGAACGGTCCAGTACTCCGGATGGAAGCGCTTCCCGGGGTCCAATGGAATCAGAGCAACCCCTTGAGGATGGGTCGGTTCTGATCACCGATCTGGTCGATCTGGATAGCCTCCCGTCGGGTGGTGACAGCAGCGCTGGTGAGCCGGGAGTGCCTTTGCTGTGGGGTTGGGTCGATGTGGAAGATCCGATGGGTCTTTCGCTGTCGAAAATCCCCGGGGTGGTGACCTCTGATGGTTGGCTGGCAATTCCCCGGGTCTCCCTTCTCGGGGCGGAGCAGGTTCTGTTTCGTCGTGGTCTCGCCGGAGAATCATTGGTGGTCGAGGGCTCATTCCGAAAGGGTGACGACCTGTCCTTGTGGCGAATCGAGAAGTCACCCGATATCGCTTCGGCACCTCTGGCGCCGTGGGATCCGGACCGACCTGTATCTCGCATCGTGGCGACGGGGCGCAGGCATTCATGGTCCCCGACGGGACCGATGACGAGGATCGGTTTCTTCTTGCGCGGATCGGTGCGCGATTCATCCCCATCGGTTCTGGTACAAGACGAGGCCATCGTCGGCTGGATTCCCGGCGATCATTTTCCCGGCGCGTGGTTCTGGGTGGGATCCGATGAACAGCAACTCGCTGGTGCGTCGCTGAGGGAGTTCCAGCTTGCCGAGTTCGAAGGGGGACAGACTGCGACAGCCAGAATCCTGCTGGATCCGGCTGTCGATGACCTGATCGCGCTCGATGGGCTCGCTCGTGCCATCGGTAGGCCTCAACTGCTGACCGCAGGAGAGATTCCGCGACCCTATCACAAGCAAAAACTGGCACGGGCCACTCTCGATCGGCTCAAGAGTGGTCTGGCGTCTACAACTCCCGGAGCGTACTTCGACATCCTCACCCTCGATGTGTTCATCTGGCTGGAAACTCCTCCCCTTTGTGGTCTGTGGTTGTCACTGGCCTTGAAGGCAGGAGATGAATCTCGTCTCGCTCGGGCGGTACAGGTCGGCGATGTGATTCTCGATGAGTTCGGCGAGAGTGATCGCTGGCAGGATTCGGTCCAGTTGCTTCCTTTCTTGTGGAGGGCCGGGGCCGAACTCTACCGTTCTGGCGGCGCCTTGACTGTGGCTGAGAACTGGATCGTGGAAGGTCGAAAGAGATTTCCGGCAGACGACGCGTTGCGCTTACTCGATGCGGAACGCTTGCTCGATGCAGGGCAACTGGATGCCAGCGAGGAGTTGCTCGCCATCCCGGTGGCCAGAGCAGATCTGAAGGCGTTTCGCCAGGGGCTCATCGAGCGTCTGGAACTGGCCCGCAGGATTGCCGGCCGGATTCTGATCCGGTTCGCGCCCGGATCCACGGTGATCCGGGCGACCGCGCTAGTGGGGGGGGTCCCCATCGATTTCGTGGTTGATACCGGGGCCTCTGCCACCTCCATACCCCCTTCGGCACTGGTCGCGCTGGGGATTCATGTCGACGAGAACACGCCGCGTCGACGGGTCAGAACCGCCAGTGATGAATTCGAGGCTCCCACCGTGGCGCTACCGCGGGTCGATCTCGAAGGTGCCGTTGTCGATGGAATGATGGCGACCGTACTGGACTTGCCAGGGCAGCCCGACACCGGATTGCTGGGAATGGATTTTCTCGCCAAGTTCCGCATCGATCTCGATGTGGAGCGGGGCTGGCTACTACTGGAGCCGCGCTAGAGGGGCTAGTCCGGCTGCTCGATCCGCCCGGAGGAACCCGCAGCATAGGGACCATGTTCACTGCGATGGCCGTCAGGCCAGTGAACCTCGACTTTGTCAATTTGATCCGATGGTCCCAGTCCGACATGGACCCTGGGATCATTGGAAGAGCAATACGAGTAGAAGCGGGTCGCCGTGCGGTGCAGCAGGCGTTCGCCGAGGTGGATCTTCAGATGGGCTCCCTCGGCGAAGATTCCGTCCCGATCGACGAGGGTCAAAGTCACCGAACTGCCTTTCTTCGGCGCCTCGTTGACCAGCAGCATCGCCGGACCATTGTTGTTGATCACCACCAGATCGCGGTCCCCGTCCCCGTCGAGATCCCCGAAGGCAACTCCGCGGCCGGTGTAACTGGGAGCCGACGACAATCCACCACGAGGGCTTAGTTCCTGAAAACGAGCCCCGCCGAGGCCTCTGAAGAGGTGGTCTTGCTCGGCATAGGGGTCCTCCCCGTTGGTCAAATTTCGCACCCTCAGCACCTTGCCGTTGGCGACGTAGAGGTCGAGCGCTCCATCGTGGTCAAAGTCCTGGAAGCCCATTCCGAAACCGGTGGAATCCCGGCTGACGGCCGCCATCCCAGTGAGGATTGTTGCATCGGTAAAGACGCCACCGTCGTTGCGATACCAGGTGTTGGTTTCATTGCGAATGTGAGTCATGAACAGATCGAGATGTCCATCTTCATCGACGTCGGTGGCCTGGACTCCCATCCCGGCCTCGCTGATTCCGTTCAGATTCACGGCGCAACCACTGGTGACCGCCATCTCCGCGAAACGCAGATTGCCGAGATTACGCCACCACTGGTTGGGGGATCCGTCGTTGGCGACATAGAGGTCTGGTTTTCCATCCTGGTCGAGATCGGCTCCGATGACTCCCAGTCCATTTCCGTAAGCCGCGCGGATTCCCGCCTGCTGAGAGATGTTCTCGAAACTTCCGTCGGTGCGGTTTCGGTAAAGAAGATCGGGTGCCGGTGCCCGGTAATTATTCGGCGAACAATAATCCTGTCCGCTTCCACTTCCGCATTTCAGTTCCTTCTCGGGGCTCCAGAGTACGTAGTGGGTCACGTACAGTTCCGGGAACCGATCGCCATCGAGATCGATGAAGGCAGCAGAAGCCGCTAGACCTGGATCCCCCAGATTCGCGCTCGTGGTGACGTTTTCGAAGGTGCCATCGCCGCGGTTGCGATAAAGGACGTCTGCCCCGACGTTACTGACGAACAGATCGATATCTCCGTCTCGATCATAGTCGCAACAACAGGCTCCCATGCCGTAACTGTTGTCACCGACATTCGCCTGCTCGGTTACATCGGTGAAGTGAAGATCGCCATCATTGCGGAATAGACGGTTACCGGGTGCGTCGGTACGGTTTCCTGCCAGTTCACCAGCGGATTGCACGCAATAGATGTCGAGGTCGCCATCGTTGTCGTAGTCGAACAGTGCCACCCCGCCAGCGACGATCTCGGGGATCCAGTAGCGGCGTTCCTCACCGATGGAATGAGTGAAATCGAATCCCGATTCGGCAGTCAGGATCCGGAACCAGGGTGTGGATTCATGGTGTTGTTTTTCCGGTGTCACCGGAGCGCCGGAATCTCCGGTGCAACCTGCGATAATCAGCACTAGCGGCAGGATTCCAGCAACTCTCAACGATTGCCCCCGCCGCCGGAGCGAGCCCGCCTCAGAGCTTCATAGGCCTTGACCACTTCGGGGTGTTCACCGAGGCGTCGAAACAGGTCCTGCAGGCGACGATCTGCATCTTCGAGATTTCCCTGTTTGATCAACAGATGGACCAGATTCACCTGAGCGGGCAAGAATTCAGGTCGCAGTTTCGAGGCCTCGGTGAGGTGACGCGTGGCGGCCTCCAGGTTTCCACTGGCCAGTGCTGCTTCGCTAGCGGCACCATGACAGTCGAAGTTGCCCGGCTGCAACAGCAGACTCTGTTCGAACGACGCGAGTGCGGCTGGAAAATCTTGCAATCGAATCTGGGTCATTCCTAGCAGACGATGAGCGCCGGCATTTTCAGCGTCGATCCTGACCGCCTTGTGGGCGTGTCTGAGGGCGTCCCGGGGGCGTTGCATCGCCAGTAACAGATCCGTGATGTTGATGAGGGTCGGAAAGTAATCCGCATCACTCTGCAAGGCTTCCTGCAAGCGGGTGAGAGCCTCCTCGGGTCGTGACAGGCTCTTGAGTGCCAGTGCCAGATTGTTGAGTGCATCCCTGTCACCTGGCCGCGCCAGCAACACCCGGTGCAGCACTTGCTCAGCGCGGGAAGCGAACCCCGCTCCGATCAGATCGGCGGAGTGATTGATGAGCATCTGGGGGGCGGCGTAGTAGCCCGAGAGTCTGCGCATGCCTTCGTCGGGGAATGGGATTCTCGAGGCATTGAGTCCCGCCTGGAGATCGGTTTGCGCCTCGTCAGAGCGTCCCAGAGCCCGCAGAGCCTGTCCTCGAGCATTGAGTACAGCGGGGTGCCCGGGTGCCTTCACGAGTGCTTGCTGGGCCAGTTGGAGCGCTTGCTGAGGGTTTCCGAGCAGCGTCGCCAGTTCCGAGAGCGCGACCAGAACAGCGGGTTCCCCCCCGTCGAATCTTTGGTCGATCGGTGCGAGCCGCTGGCAGTCTTCGAATGCCTTGCGAGCCCCCTCGATGTCTCCATTTTCCAGCCGTTCCCGACCCAGATGATAGAGAAACGGTGCACGCGTCGAGAACCGATCGACCAGGGCTTCGAGCCGTTGCCATTCTCCAGTCGTTTCGCCCAGTGATTTACGACAACGGTACAGGTGAACGGCCCAGATCGGATTGCCGGGATCGAGTTCGACCGCCTGTGCAAAAGAGCGGGTCGCCGCTTCCCACATCTCATTGGCCTCGTACATCAGAGCCAGGGTGCCATGTTCCTCGGCGTCGCCGGGTTGATTCTCGATGCGGGCAATCTGTGGTCCGATCAAATCCAGTACCATCGGTTCGACGAAACCTACGGGTCGAGCCGGAGGGCGAGTCAGATCGGGACCGCAGCCGGTCAGTACCAGAGCCGCAGCGAACAGCACGCCGACCAAGAATCTCGAGTGCGTTGCTCTCTTTTTGGGCTGCGTTTGCCAGGAGTTCAGTTCGGATGCGGGCTCTGTAGGCGCGAGAGGAAGTTCCTTTTCCTCGGTCCAAACATCCATCGCTTGGTTCTCGCTTTCCGTGTCGAGGTAAAACGCTGCCGGTCCCATGAGTTTCGACTATAGAGGATTCGTTGTGTCATGGGGAGACCCGGTAGAACGGGCCCAAAGAACAGACCCCACAGATCACCGCAGGCATCCAGATCATCAAGGCCATCGAGATTCTCAAGGAGATCAAAAAAATGCCCGGGAGAGCTTTCGCTCTCCCGGGCACCCCAGGGTCTATCTTTGCGACCTTACGGACGCTTGGATAATACCCTTAGTCACACAGCGGACTGGCCGGAATGATCGGAGTGGCCGATCCCGGTACGAACAGGTAGTACAGCCCGTAGACCGCGTCTGCCAGGTTCGCAGTATCGTCACCATTCAGATCACCAGCCTGATAGCAATCCATGCCTGGACCACCCAAGTACATCCACATGAGCAGATATGTCATATCCGCCACATCCGATGTGAGGTCGTTGTTGGCATCACCAATCGGAACGACTCGCATCGTATCACCCGTAGCAGTATTGCTACCGACTGCGTTGGTGATGGTGAGACTTGGTGTCGCCTCGAATCCGTTAGGACCATCAACAGGCAGATTGATCGCGTAGAGGTGGGTGGTGCTACTACCAGCTGCAACAGTTTCGGTAGCACTTCCATCGCCCCAGTCGACCGTGCGAGTTGCATTTGCATCACCGCCATCGTCGGAACTATCCGTGAGCGAAACATTTTGGAAGTTCAGACTGATCGGAAGTGAACCACTCACGGTAAAGGAAGCTGTTGGGTCGACAGCATCCGGCGCACATGAGATATGCATCTCTGTGACACCGCCAGTGTTATCTGCCCATCCGCCAACGCGGATCAAGTACACGTTACCGGTAGTCGCTACAAACTCGACAAGCGAGGTGTAAGTCTGGCACCCGGGCAGGTCAGAGTTGTCACCGTTACAGGCAATCGGTATATCAACGGTCGCACAATCACCTTCGTAGACGCCCAGGTCGGTGTCGATACCGTTGATGTCACACGTATCGATGGTCACGGTGCCGTCACAGGTCGCGGTGTAGCTGAACCACATGTCCGCATCGAACTGACCGAGGAATGTACCGGCGCAGTTGACATCAGCGTCAGTGCCAGTCGGCAGAGTGCCGTCGGTTGCATTTGTGTTATCGACGATGGTGGTTCCGTCGAAGGCCTCGATCGCATCACACGGCTCGTCGCCGGCGACTGCGTAAGTGATCGTCATCGTTCCCGTACCCTGATCGGCAGGACTCCAGCCACCTACGCGGATCATGTAAGTCTCACCGCTGGTAACTGCAAGGCCAGTCATCTCGGAGTACCACGCCTGACAGGCACCACCGTTGCCGGACCCGTCACCAGCGTCACCACTACAGGCGACCTGAGTCAGGGCGCCGCAAGCGCCGGTGCTCCAGCTGATATCGGTATCCCAGCCACCGGTGTCACAGGTGGAGACGCCAACCGTTCCATCGCCGGGTGCGACGAAACTGTACCAGACGTCTGCAGCCATAGCGCCACCAGTACAAGGTGCTGGATCCCAGGCATCTGCACTATCGGTTGCGTTGAGGTTGTAGATGTCGTTGACACCTACGATCGCCACGCTAGCCGTATCACACTCGTCGTTGGTAGGAGGTGCGAGGCAACTGTTGGCAGCGCCCGGCGTATCAGTACCAACGGTGTGATCGAACTCGGCAATCGCCCAGTCGCCGCTGCCATCGGGGCAGCGCTCGATGTGGCCTGGCACGAAAGTGCCATCGGGGCCAACCGTGGTGGCACTATAGACGAGTTCGCCAGAGCCATCGGTGGTTTCGATCAGCGCTACGGAGTCGACCACCGCAGACCACGGCTCAACGTCCAGAATGCCGTCGTCGTCGGTATCAAGATCGTCGCCATTGGCGCCAGTGAAGTCTTCGACCAGCATATGAGTGACGTTGTCACTGTTTTCGAAGCCCAAAGTCGCAATATGGTCTGGAGTACCCAGCGTGGCCGAGGCCTCGCCAGCCCACCAGAAATTACCTGTCATCGTCTGACCACTGAGATCAGAGACGCTCTCGATGGTTCCGCTACCACCAGCACCGTCACCGATAACGATATAGGTGAGCCCGGTCAAATCCTGCGGTAGACCCGCAAGTTCGAAGTACTCGTCAGTGTCAGAGCCGGGGTTATCGATGCGGACCTCGTTGATGGTCGGTCGAGGAGGAATGTTGGTGATGTTGACAGTACCGGTACCCGTGCCGGGGCTGTAAGCCGCAACGCGGATGATCAAGGTCTGCCCAGCGGCCACGATGCCGACATCTACCGATGAGTACCAGGTCTGACAAGCGCCACCGGCACCAGTACCGGCATCCGGGGCATCGCCATTACAGGCGATCAGAGTACCACCGTTACCGGGGCAGTCTGTGTAGACGGCACAGTCAGTATCGTAACTAGCAGTGTCGCAAGTATCGACGGTGACCGCTCCAGCGTAACTGGCGGTGTATGTGAACCACATGTCGTCATTGAAGCCGCCCGTACCCGGACCACAAGACTCGGGGGGTTCCGCACCGGTGGTCATACCAGTGGCGTCGAAGGCATTGGCGCCTTCGGTGACCGAAATGGCACCCGCGCACTCGTCACCTGCAACTCCTGCACCTTGATCATCGGTGGTTATATCAAGAATGATATGGTGATCACCGAATCCGATGCCAGCGGTTGGTCCCCAGGCGAGTCCACAAAGCGGAGCATTAAAGTACGTCGGGGCTGATTCGCCAGCTGTGTTGCGGCCAAATCGGGCGGAGATTCCACTTCCACTGCCCTGATCATCGCTTCTCGCGGCCACCACTAGAGTGCTACCGGCGTACAGAGCCGCCGGCGTGGTGAGAGTCACCGTCATGATCGTATTTGCGTCGGCTTCCGTGACCATGATAGTTTCACTCGAGATCAGGGTCATGCTTGCATCAGGAGTGCCACCATTGCCGTCGTTGTAAACGTCGATTGACATGGGAACGCCGGCACCGGCAGGATCTGTAACCCCACCGATTCCAACGTTGACGGCGAGCACACGAATGCCGTTGGGACAATCGTAGATGCTGGTATCCCAGCTACGGCCGTAACTATTTTCACCACCGGATTCACCGGTGCCGTAGGCGCAAGCGACCATGGAATTGGTCACTGTGGAAGTATCGACGTTTTGAGTCAAACCGGTCGGGCAGCCCTGACAGGCCGCGTCTGCGGCGCAATCAGCGTCTGCACAGTCGGTGTCACCGTCTTGGTCATTGTCGATGCCATCAGCACAGTTCCCTGCCTCTTGGCACTGGGGTTCTGCGGCGCAGTCGGGGTCGGCGCAGTCAGCGAGTCCATCGCCGTCTTCGTCACCCGGTGTGGCGCAGTCTTCTGGCGCCAGCAAGGTCAAGGTGATGTTACAGGTGCCTGGACCGGCATCTGCCGCACCCCAGCCACCGATATTAATCAGGTAGGTCTCGCCGCCATTGACGACGATTCCAGAGACTGCGGAACTGAAGCCTTGGCAACTAGCGTCACCACCGTCGCCGTCACAGGCGAGCAAGTTGAGAGCACTGCAGTCACCACTGTATACGGCGAGATCTGTATCGAAACTTGCGGGGTCGCAAGTGTCGACATCGAGGATTCCATCGCCACTCGGTGTGAAGGAGAACCAACCATCGTTGGCGTTATTGCCGTAGGCGTTAGCGCAGCCCGTTGGTGCAGTACCGGTACCGGGGAAGCCTGTGGTGTCAAACACGTTGGCACCTTCGCCCATCGGCGCGGCAGTTGCGCACGAATCGGGAGGAGGACAGCCGCCGGGAGTAATGTTCAAGGTCCCAGGACCC
>JBBWWE010000311.1:0-4627 GCA_050256595.1 Planctomycetota bacterium | reverse complement strand
GCCACGACCGACCAGCAGCAGTTCCTGGTCCTTGTGAATCGATTCGCCGGCACGGACGTACCATTCGATTAGGGTCGGTGAGGAATCCGCCTGGGCACCGTCCTGGATCAGGCTACAGGCATCGACGCGAACCGGGCCGTCTGCCACGGAATCGACGACCTCGAGCGGCCATCGTATCGCGATTGCTCCTGGTTCCACCATCGATCGTGGTCCTTCCCGTCGGGAAGATCCTAGCCTCCAGAGGGAGATCCGGAAAGTGATCGGTGGGGATTGGCGCTGAGAGTCAACTCGCCTCGAGCGGCAGTGGCCTCAGGGGCAGGCGTCGAACTCTTCGCAAGGGATGCTGTCCTCGGTCGGATCGATACCACAACTATCGAAGGGCGGTGCCGGTGCATCGCCGCCGGAGAAGAGGTAACTGAGCAGCAGGATCGGATCGCCTAGCACAACGCTTCCGCTGTCGTCGATATCGCCGATCTTCTCGCAGTCAGGTGCTGGACCGCCGTTGAACATGTACTCGAGCAAGTTGATCGGGTCTCCCAGGTTGACGCTACCGTTCGCGTCGAAATCGCCTCGGGTGAATTGAACTCCCAGTACTTCGGTGATTTCGATGGAGGCTCCCATGGTGGTCACTGCGGCCGAGACCGATCCCAGTGAGAAGATGATTGCAGTCGGCGGAGAAGGCGATTGTGGCACCAGGTCGCCGGTGAAACTGAGCGTGGTGATACCCACGGGCGCGCTGGAGTTGGCCTGGTAGTGGGCGATGATCAACTCCTGACCATCGCCGGCTGGCAGTGTATTGAGGTCACTGCTGAGCGAGATGATACAGGCAACGACGAGGCCGTCGGCACCTTCTGGATCCGTATCGATGACGAGGAACTCAGGGCCATTGCCACCATTGAGTACGCTGATCGCCGGACCTGCTTCAGCGGAGTCGAGAGTCAAGGCCGCGCCCGAATGAGCAAGGCCAAAGGAGAAACCGTAGCTGGGCACGGGGGCGTCGACGACCATCGAGGCATCGACCGACGATCCTTGTTCCACCGTTGGTGAAGATGGTATTGCCGAGAGCACGAAGGGCGGAAGACCGCCGATCTCGATCGTGCCGGACATGATGGTCGGATCGATTGCGATTCCACCGGGGCCGACCGCCAGGGTTTCAGAGACCGAGGTATCTCCGGGAAACAGGATGTCGCAGTATTCGATCTGGGCGAAGGTGTCATCGGCACCGAGCAGGGTGTATTCGATGATGATCATCTCGTGATCGGTACCGATGGGAAGTTCGTTGAGGCCGATGAAGTGGATGACGCAGCCTTGACGCAGACCAAATCCAGGGAACATGGTGCTCTCGACGAAATCGACCGGGCCGCCGGCATTGGCGGTCAGAGGCGCATTGCCGTTTTCGAGACTGACGACATCGACGTTGGCGTCCTGGCACACGGCAATCGACCAGCCGGCCAGATTTCCGCCCGGGTTATCCAGCATTGCCGGGATGTGGACACTGGAGCCAGAGGGACCGGTATCGCTGGTATCGAAATGGAAGATGAATCCGGGATCCTGGGCCTCGACGGGGCTACAACTCGAGAATATCCAGCACACAGCGATGAGGGAAAAGATCAGATTCTGGAATCGCATCGGAGATCTCCTGCTCTGGCGACAACTTTGGCCGCCCCCGGAAAGTTGCACCCTGTTGGGAGGATGCTAGGAAATCCGGTAATTATCGGTCTTGGGGAGTTTCTGGCCGCAAAAGGAACAGAACTCATCACTCGCTAGACCCGGCTTTCTACGCGGAAAACCGGTCAGATAGACCGATTGTAGCACCACAACCGGTTCCGGGGACCCCTGGATCGGGACAGATTCTGAATCGTCAACAATTCAGACGATGATTCCCGCTCTTGTACCGATCAATACCCAACGGCTCCCTGTTGAGGGCCTCCGGCATCGATGGCATCGGGCATGTCGTTTGCCTCCTACCTCCTGTTGTGCCGATTTCCCTACCCAGTCGGCGGGCAGGAAGGAACGAGATGAAGCCGCAACAAGATTCAGATCCGTTGGCCCTCTCCGGTAGCTCCATTCATCCAGTGGAGGAACTGCAGAAGAAGGGTATCCGGCAACTCCGAATCATCGCCGAAAGCCAGTTGAAGCAGGCTGCCAGAGTAGCCGTGGCGCAGGCCCTGCTGGAAACGGTCGACGGATTGGAGATTCCCGAGCAGACCCGCCAAGAACTCAGGATCCGGGCCGCCAGAATCCTGGGACAGGAACAACCCATCTCGACCGATGGCCAGCCACACATTCAGAAGCCGACTCAACATCTGTCTCCCCCATTGGTTCTAGGCCCCATCTCGAATCATTCCGCGGATGTTGCGCTGGGCACTGCCGAGGTTGAAGAAACCCCCCCCGGCTCTCCTCTTGGAAAAAGGGAGAAAGCGCTCTTGTTGCAACTGTCTCGACTGATCGCGCAAGACTGGAGATCGGAGTTGGCGACGGTGAGGGACTCTCATCGCGACCAGGTAGGAAGGCTCGAGATGAGAATTCAGGAACTGACGATGGCACTGCAAGCGACCGATCATGTGCTGGAGACAAGTGCAAAATTGAAGCAAGAAAAGACGGAGATCACCACCCCGTTCGACGACAAGAAATCAGAACTCCTGGACCAACTGTTCCAGGCAAATGTGGCTTTGCGCGCCCTGTCCGAGGGGCCGAGCCAGGGAATCTCACCCTCACGAGATGGAGAAGGAAGGTAATCATGGCTGCCAATAAGCAGGAGAAAAAGACCGCTGCCAAGGACGTGGTCGTGTCAAAATTACAGGACAAGACCGAGATCCTGCATGTAGGGATCGATCTCGGAACGAGCCGCAGCGCCATCGCGAGTTCCAACGGTGCTCGAGAAGTCATGGCGAGTCTGGTCGGTTGGCCAAAAGACTCCGTCTCGGCCAAGGTGCTCGGTGAGCAGGTGGTTGTCGGAGATCGTGTTCACGACAATCGACTTGCCCTGAATTGTTGTTTCCCTCTGAAAAATGGAAACCTGGCTTATACACAGCTAGAAGGAAATCAGCAGAAGATATCGCGCAAAGCAGGTGTCACCTTGCTCAAGGCCTTGCGAAAAGCGTCCCGGGTTCAGAAGAATCAGGCTGTGTGTGCCGTGATTGGTGCCCCTGCCGAAGCGACAAGAGAGAACAAGGAAGCCATCATCGATCTGGGCCGGGAAGCTGGACTCGATGGAGTGATGGTGGTGTCAGAACCATTTGCGGTCGCCTATGCGCTGAATGCACTGGAAAACGCCATCGTCATCGATATCGGTGCAGGGACCATCGATATGTGCCGGATGGCGGGAAGTCTTCCGTGCGAGGAAGATCAGGTCACCGAATTCCAGGCCGGGGATTATGTCGATCGTCGATTGTGCGAGTTGATACACGAGGCCCATCCGGAGATTCAATTCACATCCAACATGATCAAACTGGCAAAGGAACGTTTCAGTAGCACCGTTGATTCACAGAAAAGAGCGATTGTCACTTTTCCGGCACAAGGTCGACCCACCAAGATCGATATCACCGACCAGATTCGAACCGCAGTGAGCGAACTGGTTCCGTGCATGGTCAGGGGTATTCAGAAATTGGTTTCGACCTTTGATCCGGAGTTCCAGCACAAGATACGTAGCAAGGTCATCGTCAGTGGCGGTGGATCTCAGGTATTCGGGCTGCGAGAAGCTCTGGAGTCTGGACTGGAAGAACTGGGAGGCGGTCGCGTCATCATCGTCGACGACCCGGTATTCACGGGTGCCCAGGGTGCCCTGAAGTTGGCCCAGGACATGCCCCTGCAGTACTGGAACCAGATCCGCAACTAGTTTCCGTAGCAACCATCTTGCTCATCCCTTCTCTACCGGGATTCCATTCCTTGGGGTCCCGGTTTTTTATTGCCATGTGTAAGAGACTGTAGATCAAGGGTTGGGTTGGCGCAGATTGGCTACGACCGATGCGATGCGCTGGCCAACTGATTGCATTTGCTGGGGGCTGTGATCAGGTCCAATCGAAATCCTTATCGATCCCCTGATCCTGTCGAGATCGACATCCATCGCTGCGAGCACATGGCTCAACTCCCTCGCTCCCGAGGAGCAAGCAGAACCACTCGAGGCTGAAATTCCAATCATGTCGAGTCGAACCAGCAAGGTCTCTGCGTGTATTTGTGAAAAACTGACGCTGATGCAGCCGGGCCAGTCGCAAGGGCGATGTTCGATGATCTGACAGTCAGGGATTTCCTCAAGTGCTGACACCAGTCCTTGCCTGGCCTGGCGCAAACCCTCGAGTGACCACAGCGGCTCATGAAGGGCGATCTCTGACAGCAGGCCGATGCCATGGATGGCGATGAGGTTTTCGGTGCCGGGACGGACCTTCTTCTCCTGTGGCCCACCGCGAAGGAGCGGATCGATGAGAAGACCCTTTCTGAGCCATAGTGCACCGATGCCAGTGGGGCCGAATGATTTGTGTGCGGTGAGGCTCGCTGCATCGACTCCGAGGTCCGGGATGACGCTGGCAAACCGAAAGAAACCCTGGGCTCCGTCTGTGTGTAAGATTCCGCCTTGCTGATGGATCTGCTGTGCAAGTCGTGGCAGATCTTGGGTGATTCCGGTCTCGTT
>JBBWWE010000310.1:0-9309 GCA_050256595.1 Planctomycetota bacterium | reverse complement strand
TATGCGCGGGCGTTGCGATGGGCAGCCCGGAACGGAGCGCGACGACACGAGCCGGGTTGGCACGATCAGGGGGCTGAGCGCAGCAGCCGAGGATCAGTTCATCGATCTGTTCTGGTGCGATCTCGGAGCGATCGAGCAGGTCTCTGGAACAGCTACGAGCCAGTTCATCGACAGGGATCTGCCGCAGATCTTCACCGGCTCTGACGAACGGGGTCCTGAGGCCCTGAACAATCACCACATCTCTGCTCAAAAGTGGTCCACCCTTCCTGGCTTCACCGGATTCTCACATATCGGCCATGATTGTCCTTGGCCAGCGTATCGAGGAAGTCTTCTTCTGCTCCGATGAATCCTAGCGTGAAGATCCTGATCCCCCGGAGATGATTTATTGCTCGGGTGTCCTCGAGGATGCGCTTCATCAAATCGGCGGCGTCCGGGGGCATCTGGTCGCCCTGGCTGCCGATATGAGTGGGAGCCCCATCGGTGATCAGGTAGATGGTGTCGACCGTCGCATCGGAGAGAGCTTCAAGGAGTGCCTCATCGGTTACCGTGATGCCATGGGCGCGAAATCCATCGATGAACTGGACGGCAGATTTGCGATTCTCCTTTGTGGCTGGGACCAGCACGTCGCTCCACGGTTGCACCGCCGATGAAAACGAAATCAGGGAGAAGTTCTTGTCTTCCCCGAGACTTTCTATGGCCCGTCGGAGTTCATTGCGGGCCCGTTTGATGCGGCGCCGGCCCTCCATCAATTGGTGGATCTTTTCTTCGATGGAATCTCCGATTCCGGTGGATCGTTGAATTCGTTCCATCTCTTCATCGGAAGGAGGATCTGTGGCTAGCATCGATCCCGAGATATCGATGACGAATACGATGTTCTTGCCGGTGATGTCGAGGCCGAACAGGCCAGTACCAGTGACCTTCTCCCTGGGCTTGGTGAGATCCACTTTCGAGGGGTCGATCTCGTCGCGATGAGCAGCGACCCAGTTTTTGTACTGATCGGCAGCATGGAGTGAGATCCCGGTCAATCTCTCCAGAGCATCTCGACAGGCGAGCCAAGCACGATCTCCTGCCCTCTTGTCGAGTTCTTTGCGGCCCCCGTGAACCACCCGATCTCGCGTAGATGCCTGCTCCCAGCGAGTCATGGCGGAGATCAGGGGTTCGATTGCCAGGACGCTCTGGCTCCAGCCGAGAATGCGAGCAGCAACAGAGGCTGCCTGGGGTGATTTATCGTCGATGGCGGATAGGGCCAGCTGGACCGAGTCTATCGATGCCGATTGAAGGGATACCTCGAGTGCGAAAATACGCGCTGGCCATCGACGATTCTGTTTGAGAACTTTTGAGATCTCGCTGCCGAGTTGCGAATCGGTGATTCCCGAAAACGCCTTCACGGAGGCGATGAAAATTCGATGGCGATCGACCACGTACCACTGGCCCTCGGCGACCGATTCAACATCGGCGATGGCGTCTGCCACCGTCGAGAAAGCCTGGAATCCGTATTTCTGAACCAGCGCTTGGATCTGGGTGACGGTGCGCGTTGTGTCCCTGCTGGCTATGGCCTGATCGAGAGATTTATCGGCAGGTGAATGAACTAGCGCGAGAAGTAAAATCGGAATCAAGTCTTGATCGCTTCCCGGATGAGTTGAGTCGCTTCGGAGATTGACATTCGGGTCTGTTTCATCGTGTCGCGCTCTCGAATGGTGACGGTCTCGTCCTGCAGCGATTGTCCGTCGATGGTGATGCAGTACGGCGTGCCCGCTTCGTCCATTCGGCGATAACGTCTTCCGACAGCGCCCTTCAGGTCATAGAAGACCGGGAACTCGCGTTTGAGATCCTGGTAGATATCACGGGCAAACTCAGGCATTCCGTCCTTTTTCACTAGCGGTAATACAGCTGCCTTGATGGGTGCGAGACGCGGATGGAAACGAAGAACGACACGGCCTTGCATCTCCCCTTTATCATCAGGAGCCATGTCCTCGGTATAGGCCTCGCAAAGAAATGCCAGAGTTGCGCGGTCTGCACCAGCTGAGGGTTCGATGACGTGAGGAATGAAGCGCTCATTGGTAACCGGATCTCGATAAGAGAGATCTTTTCCGCTGCCCTTCCACAGTGGTTTGCCATCGTCGCCGGTCTGGACTTCCAGCGGATTGGTCGATGGGTCGAGTTTGCCTTCGATGTGGCTTCGGAGATCGAAATCACCCCGGTGAGCCACTCCTTCAAGTTCCCCGAACTCTCCTTCGGGCAAGAAAGGGAACGAGTATTCGATGTCGGCGGTTCCCGAGGAGTAATGGCTCAGCTCGTCGGAACCATGTTCGCGAAGTCTCAGATGGTCGCCGTGGAGGCCCAGATCCTTGTACCACTGCAGCCGTCTATCGCGCCAGTATTGATACCATTGACCGGATGAGTCGGGGTGGCAGAAGAATTCAATTTCCATCTGCTCGAATTCTCGAACACGGAAGGTGAAGTTCCTCGGGGTGATCTCGTTACGAAAACTCTTACCGATCTGGGCGATTCCGGAAGGAATCTTGACTCGGGAAGAGTCAACAACGTTCTTGAAGTTCAGGAAGATCCCCTGGGCCGTCTCGGGACGCAGGTAAGCGACGCTGTCGTCGCTCTGGACAGCCCCGACGTTAGTCTTGAACATGAGATTGAACTCACGAGGTTCGGTCAAGGTTGCGGCTTCTTTTGCATCGGGGCCAAGGACCTGGGAAAAGTCATCGATTTGTTCCAGCGAGATAATCGGTCCATCCCATTGAATCTGATCGCGCTCCTTGGCTCTCAATCCGAAGAATTTCTGGGCACGAGCAGTGAGAATCTCGTCTTCCTCTTCGGGATCAGCGATGGCGGTGACGAAGATCTTCGACCCTTTAGCTTCAGCCCAGCGACCTCTGACCTGGTCATGACGGTAGCGACGCTTGGTCTGACGGCAGTCGATCATCATGTCATGAAATAGATCGTAGTGACCCGAAACCTTCCACACCTGCGGGTGCATCAGGATGGTGCAATCAAGACCTGTCATCTCGAAAGGTTCGCTGGCCCCTGGAAGGACAGCCAGGTCGTCGTGTCGAGTGACCATGTCAGACCACCAGCACTCCTTGACGTTGCGTTTGAGTTCAACCCCGAGCGGGCCGTAATCCCAACAGCCGTTCATGCCGCCGTAGATCTCACTGGATTGGAAGATGAACCCACGCCTTTTGCAGAGGGATACTATCTTCTGCATCACTCCTGGGTCGTCGTTGCCCAATGGGCCTCCCTGTCCGAAGGGTACCGTAGTGTCTTTCTCCTGTGACATCCTAGGAACCAGGACCGCGATAGGCAAGAAGACCGAGGGAGCGTTGACCTGGCGAACGGTGGGATCTATACCGGGAACGAAGGAGGAGCCGTTGTCGGTACTCACTGAAGAACGATTGATCCAGTTCCTGAAGGAGACGGTCGAGATCGAAAAGGATTGCCTGGATCGTCTCGTCGCCGAGGGCACCCAGCCGGTCGCTGCCGATATCCTGGCCAGGTACCGCAGTCTTATTCAATCGATCCACGCTGAAAAAGACCATGAGCCTTCACTTCAGGATGAGTGCTGGGGCTGGATCTGGGAGATCAAAGAGGGCATGAATCTGATCCAGCTCTATGGTCGGCTCGCCTGGCTTAACCTGCAGTTGCTCGAATTGCTGTGATCGGGCTCGCCGTAGAATGCTACATCCGCTCAATAGGCTGGATGCACAGCAACTGGAGCCCGCGCTTCATCGTTGTCCTCAAGATTCCAATCAGCGCCAGCCGATCACCCGAAAGTTGCAAGTCTTCCCCGATCACGCGGTGCTTGGCGTAATACGTATTGAACTCACTGGCCAGTTCGAGCAGGTATTGTGAAACCTGTGAAGGTTCCGCATCGCGAGCCGCTCTCTCGATGACATCCGGGAAGCGTAGGACTCTCTTCAATAGTGTGATCTCCTCGGGTTGATCGAGCCTTGATCCATCCCCGGTTTCGATACCCTGGTCGGCAGCTTTGGTGAGAATGCTGCAGAACCGGACATGCGTGTACTGAAGGTAGGGACCGGTTTCACCATCGAAGGACAGGATCTTGTCCAGATCGAAATTCACATCTTTACGACGTGCAGCCTTCATGTCGCTGAATACAACAGCACCCACTCCCACCGCTTCGGAGATTTGATCGAGTTCGTCGGTGGGCAAATCGGGGTTCTTTTGCTTGACGATGGCACTGGCGAGCTGGACCGCTTTATCGAGCACTTCTTCCAGGAGTACCACCTGCCCGCCCCTGGTTTTGCCCTTCTTCCAGCTACCTTCAACGTTCAGTCGCATGACTCCGAACTCGGCGTGCTCGAGCTGGTTGGCCCAGTCATAGCCGAGCTTCTCGATAACGCCGAAAACCTGTCGGAAATGCAGACTCTGACCGGCATCCACGAAATACAGGCATCGATCGAATTGGAAGCGGCGGTACCTCTCGATGGCGCTGGCGAGATCGCGTGTGCCGTATAGCGTGGCTCCGTCCTGTTTGCGGATCAGCATTGGTGGAATATCGTCGGACAGGCGTACGATCTGGGCCCCTTCGCTCTCCTCCAGCAGCCCAGAGTCTGCAAGTTGCTGGACCACATCGTTCATCTGTGTCTCGTAGAAGGACTCGCCAATGACTTCGTCGAAGGAGACCCCGAGTCGTTGATAAACCGAATTGAACCTATCGAACGAAACGTTGCGGATCCTTTGCCAGCGTTCGCGGGCCTGCTGATCGCCTTGCTCCAACTTCCTGAACCAGTCCCTGGCGACATCTTCCAGTGCAGGGTTCTCTTTGATGGCTTCATTGAAGGCAACGTAGATCGAGTTGAGGTCGGATACCGGATCGGATCGATTCTCGAGAACAGGAGAATCGAGATCGTCGGTGGACTGGAAATGATCCCATGCGGCAAGCAGTTTACCGAAAGTTGTTCCCCAGTCGCCGAGGTGATTCCAGCAGACTACGGAGAAACCAACGCTGCGAAGAAGGTTAGCAGTGGCCTGTCCAAGCATGGTGGATCGCATGTGATGAATGGCGAGTTGCTTGGCAATGTTCGGTGAAGAGTATTCGACCAGCACCGTCGATCCTTGGCCAGTCGTACTGTTGCCCCACTCCCCTGCTCGATCGAGAACCCTGGTCAAAGCTTCGCGAGAGAACTCAGCGCTTCGAACTTTAAAATTCAAATAAGGTCCCGCTTGAGCGACACTCTCGATCCAGGGCAAGTCCCATGATTCACCGGCAAGCTGTTCAGCGATGGAGGCTGGCGATTTCTGTAATTGCTTTGCCAGCGGAAAGCACGGCAGGGATAGATCCCCGAGTTCAACAGACGGAGGGTCACAGATATGGTCGGCAAGGCCGGGAACCTGCAACTTGAGCAGCTTCTCGGCTTGATTTGCGATTTGTAAACAGAACTGGCGCAAAGGTAAGGCCCTTCCCACGACGACAAATGTGTCGTGTGTTCCCTCGGCGCATTTTATAGTGGAGGGCAGGTGGAGATCAAAGTTCTCCCCCACAGGAATTGCCACATTTCGTACTTGGAGCAGTAAAGGAGAACGATATGAATAAGTACATCACCGGATGCATCGCCGGGATCGCGATCGTGGGGCTGTTCTGGGCGGCCCTGGTGTCGCTCAAGGTCAGCAGTCCAGATGCCCAGCAAACAGACTATGCAGCGGCACAGTCGGCAAAACAGCCCAAATGGCGATACACCGAGGCGGGCACCATACCGACTGAATTTGGTGAACTGATCCAGGTCAATGGCACCTCCGGTAATTACACGCTGGTCTTCCAGGACACCGAGAAAGTTATACGGCTGGTAGACCTGCGCGGTGGAAAGATCCCTCCTCGGGCAATTTCCATTCAGCGAAAGTACTGATAAAGCACTGAGAAAGCGTGGGAAGCCTGCGAATCATGGATCTTCTGGCGAGACGATCCCCACGATTGTTGGTGATTTCGAAACGAGTTGTGTCTCGTTTCCGATCCGCAGGATTCCCCGGCGAGAAAGATATCGATCCTTCTGCCAGTTGCTCTGTTCCTTTCTACGACAAGATCACGTCGGTGGTTGCCCCCGGGTGAAGTTCTGGGAAAGTCATGGAAATGCAATCGTCATGCCAATGGAGACCTTGAAGTCCCCCACGGTTCCTTGATTTTCTATTGCGACGTGAGCGTGTGATGACCGTAACTGGACCATGGTCGTCCTTGGTCCGTTTTCGGGTTCCAGTGAAGGGCTGTAAATTCGATGTCGGAGACACCCATGTCCGAGGATGCCAGCGAGACAGATGTCCCGATGATTCAGATGGCTCGCCTGAAGCGAATCATCGATCAACTGAGATCTCCTGGCGGGTGTCCGTGGGATCTAGAGCAGACTGCTGAGACCTTGCGCCCGTTTCTGCTCGAAGAGGCTCACGAGGTTGCCGAGGCGATCATCTCAGGGGATCCGGATAAGATCCGGGAAGAACTCGGCGATCTCCTGATGAACATCTATTTGCAGGCGAGGATCGCAGAGGAATCGGATTCCTTCACCCTCGAGGACGTAGCGCACGGCATCTCCGAAAAACTGGTTCGTCGTCACCCGCATGTTTTCGCAGGAACCACCGTCGAGGATTCCGATGCTGTGCGCGCGAACTGGGAAAAAATCAAACAACAAGAGAAAGGCGTGGACGGTTCCAAGCCAGCAACGATACGACCCTTGCCTGCTTCGTTACCTGCGTTACTCAAATCCGATCGGATCGGAAAGATGGTCGCCGACGTGGGATTTGATTGGCCTGGTGTCGACGGTGCGGTGGCCAAGTTAGATGAAGAACTCGGGGAACTGAAAAGTGCCATCGATTCCGGAGACGCTGATCAGTGTTACCATGAGGCAGGAGATTTGCTCTTTTCGTTATCCAGTGTCTGTAGAAAACTGGGCATCGATGGCGAGCAAGCTCTTCTCGATGCCCTCGGTAGATTCAGCAGCAGGTTCGCTCATGTGGACCAGCAACTTGAACCTGAAGAGCAGTACGAGTTGTCCCAACTGGAACAGTGGTACCAGGAAGGCAAATCGCTGGAAGACGCTGACGAGGAGTCACGCTGATGGCCGCAGAGTACCAGGGGATTCCGGCATTACGAGATCGCGTACTGGCGGGAATTTCGGAACGCATCGTTGGCCAGAAAGCGGTCATCCAGGAGTTGTTGACTGCATTTTTTGCCGGCGGGCACATCCTTGTCATCGGAGTTCCGGGGCTGGCGAAAACTTTGCTCGTGCGGACTCTAGCAGAACTACTGGATCTGGAATTCAGTCGAGTTCAGTTCACTCCCGACCTGATGCCCCAGGACATCGCAGGCACAACCATACTGACCGCTGACGATGATCAGGGCGATCGGACTTTTCGCTTTCGCGAGGGTCCTATTTTCGCAAACCTGCTACTTGCCGATGAAATAAACCGGACCCCACCAAAAACACAGGCAGCTTTGCTAGAAGCGATGGAGGAAGGTCAGGTCAGTGTGATGGGCCAGAGGCACCCGCTTCCTGAGCCATTCTTTGTCATGGCGACCCAAAATCCGCTCGAACTAGAGGGAACCTATCCATTGCCCTTCACTCAATTGGATCGGTTTACATTTCAGGTGGCGCTGGATTACCCACAGGTGGAAGAAGAACTCGATGTTGTATCCATGACCACGTCGCACCTTCATGGGCCGCTCGAGCCCGTGATACCGAAAGGATGGGTGGATCGAGCCCTGAGCGAGATCCAGCAAGTCATGATTCCGGATCATATCCTCAAGCGAGCCACCCGGATCGTGCGTGCCACGCGTCCGGGCGAGGCGGACGCTCCGGAGATTGCTGCGGAATTACTCTCCCACGGTGCTGGCCCTCGTGGCGTTCAGGCGATACTGACCACGGCACGTGCAGGAGCGGCTCTCGACGGTAGAGATACTGTAAGTAACAAGGACCTCAATGCAGTTTTGTTTCCGGCGATTCGCCATCGACTGGGTCTCAGTGTGCATGCTGAGGCCGAGGGACTGACGGCGGACGAGGTCTTGCGCAAGATCCTCATCTCGATTGGAGATACGGTGGAGGAGTCCACCACTTCAAAAACATCGGAAGTGGGCATTTTTCGCAAGTGGCTAGATCGGCTCGCTGAAACCACTCCAATCTTCCGCAAGAGCGACTGAAGATCAGTGACTTGAGGCGACAAACGCAATGACATCACGAGCGCTCTTCGAATCATAACCATATTTTCGCGTCATGTTTCCGAGCGTGTTCTCAACACCGTCGATCTCTACATCGGTCAGTGTTTTCCGTTCATCAGTGAAATATTGCAGGATGGAATTTTGGAAGCCGTCCAGTGTTGACTCTCTTTCGCGCCAGAATGAATGTTTGAGCTTTCTGTAGATCTCGGGGAATACGCCCTGGTAGTCGAGTGGTTGATCAGGGTTGTCGGTGGCATATGCGCCGATTTTGATCATCAGGTCAGATCTGTATTCAGCAGAGCCCTGCTTGATATCAAGAAGTTGCTCGACGCGGGCCATAAGATCCTGTGAAGGTTCTTGGTACATGCCCGTTCGCTCGCAATAAAACTTTTGACTGCTATTGAAAGATTTAACGTGCATGAAATATTCGACGAATACCCGGTCGAACTCCCCTTCTTCAACGATACCGATGCTTTCGTAGACCTCTTGGCGGACGATTTCCAGGTAGTGATTTTTGACGTCTTGGATGAACTGAGAGTAATCGTGATAGCCATTATCCGGTGTGATCCTGAGGAAGTCGTGGACACTGGATTCTTTGATGAACAACTCGATTTCGGAAAATATGACCAGAGGCGAAAGGCTGTTCCAGGACTGATTCTCAGCCGCGGTAGCGATGAGTGACATCATGTCTCGGGGAGAAACTCCTCTTCTTCCCTCGTACTCGGATCCGTAGATCCCCTCGAACTCCCCTTCTGATTCATCGTGCTCCTGGCGGAGAGCCAGAAGATTTTGACGGAGTAGTTTTCGTTCGTCGTCTTTGATATCGAAAGAAACATCACCATGGTCGTAGAGCAGCGCCTTTTGCAATGGTGTCAGGCGCGCGACGATCGGTGCCAGGTCCGGATTGTGGTTGTTCGGTGAAGGCCTTTTCAGACGGGTCAGAACTGCCCACAAGGCAGTCATTTCGGCGGTATGAGGCGCAACGGATCCACCAGAAGCGTGGCGCAGGATGTGACGTTGATACAACTCGGCTTCTCTGGAGTACTCGAGAAGATACGGAACCCGAACCAGAGAAAGTCGACCTTTGAAGGACGAGAAGTCGGGAGTCTTCTTGAACAGGTTGAGTTGCTTTTCATTGG
>JBBWWE010000309.1:0-6312 GCA_050256595.1 Planctomycetota bacterium | reverse complement strand
CAACCGATGGAGCCACAACCTGGTCGCTGCTCGAAACTCCGTTGCGCGTCGGAACTATACATCCGATTCGAAGAGTTCAGTTCGCAGCAAATCAGTAGCACGCTCTCATCCGTTTCTCATCTCGAGTCACTCGGTTTGGTTTCTCGTTCTCGAGGCCAAGATGATCAACAATGGATGTTATTCCTATTTGACCCGTAGCGATGAGCCAGAATCGTACGTACACGATAAAATTACATATTTTCGAAGATAAAAATATTTCTCACGCACTGATAGACAGACATTTTTCTCATCGATAGCCTCGATGTATATTCGTCTGGCAACAGATGATTATATATTGGGCCCTGACGGGAGAAATCTTGTCAGGGCTTTTTTCAATTGTGGCATTTCCCCCCATACCCCTCAGTTGACCCGGAGCACTGGTGGCGAGAGACTTCCGAGATGGTCACTTACCCGTCTGCACCACCCACCAGGAATTACGACAGCCTCGTGGGTATCTACGATCTGCTGGCGACCTGCTGGTCGGGAGCCGCCATGGAAAACGCAAGGATGTGGTGTGCTGAGTGTATCTCGGCAGATGAGCGAGTCGTGGTCGTGGGTCCGGGCACCGGAGTCGATGCGGCTTTCATGACAAGCAGAGGCGCACATCTGTTGCTGATCGATCTCTCCCGAAAAATGCTGGAGGCTTCTGTCGGACGATGCCTATCGGGGGGGAACTCTACGCCACAACAGATCCATGGCGACTTTCGCCTTCAGAAGATGCTGGAACCCCAGGACACTGCCGTGGCCCCTTTCTTCCTCAACGTCTTTTCTGCAGCAGAAGCTCTACAAGTGCTGAGACATCTGCGGGATTCCATTCACCCGAACGGTCGGATTCTGATCAGTGATTTCAGCGCTCCACCCAAAAACCCCATCGCTCGACTCCTGATGGAAATCTGGCACGGAATCCCGATGGCATGCTTTTATCTGTGGACAGGAAATGCCTGGCATGGTGTCCATGACATCTCTTCGCTGGCATCGCAAGCAGGGCTCGAGATCACCAGGCATAAAAGGTTCCGGATTCTGAAGTGGGGTCCTCGCTGGATCGAGGCGCTCGAACTTCGCAAGAGTGAATCGACATGACTCGAATTCTGCGCTATCGGCTGAGTCCGATCCTGGCGACCATTGGACTGTCGTGCTTGACCATCCAGGTTCTCTCTTCGGTCGAGGCAGCCGTATCGGTTGTCGTCGCCATCGGCTCGGCTACCTGGATCATCTACCCCCTCGATCCGATCCTTGATCCGAGAGATCGGAATCCGGGAGAAGGGATCAGAAGCTGGACTTCTATCCGACTGCTGATCGCACTGGTCGTATTTGTCATGGCAGTGATGGATTTGCGTGAAGAAACCATATGGATGGCCTCGGTCGGTTTACCGCTTGCAGTTCTTTATGCGATTCCGCTGCAAGGCAAACGGCTCAAGGATCGTTCCATCACCAAGATCCCTTTCATCTCCCTGGCAGTAACGACCGCTTGCGTCGGAATTCCCTGGTTACAGTCGGATGGGAGTCAGTGCCTTCAGATCATATTGCTCTTCATGGCAATGCTGGTGCTGGTGGCCACGAATGTGATTGTTTGTGATCTACGCGATCGTGTTCAAGATCAGTTGGCGGGCTTGAAAACACTGGCCATCGAAAAGCCAGCCATCGCTCTGAAACTCATCCGGGGACTGTTCATGGTGATCTGCTTACTGGCTTCAGCGATTGTAGTGACGGACCCGAATGCGATGAGGATGGGACAGGGTTTCGGACTATTGCTGGCAACCATCACCCTCAACATTGCGGCTTCCAGAAACCAACAACCAATCCTGATGACCCTGCTAGCGGACGGTTCTCTGGCACTTCCTGCAATATGCGGTGCGTTTGCTGCTGGATAACCGGCGTTAGTTCGAGTCCATCGACCAGTGAACTGTATCGGAAACGGCAATCCCGACCGCTTCGACACCATCTTCGCCAGCAACCTCAACGCGAACCTTGTTCGTCGAGTGAGATTGCGGACATTCCACCCAGGTCTCGCTGGTCGGGATCTGGGTAAGATCTGGTCCCCTGTATATCTCGATCCATCGATTCCGATCATCGAGGATCTCCACCGAAATCACTGCACCTGGTGATGTACCTTGAACGAGACAGATGGCTTCTGGCGACATTGATGTACGCAATTCGAATTCCTGAACAACTGAAGGATCTTCAGCAGATGGTTCGCCGTCTTGCTCGGTTTCATCCGCCACGTAGTGGGAGATGGGCAGCGGTAGATCGGGAGACGCAGTACGTCGGTAGCGAAGATCTTCAAGATCCAGACGAAGGTCTTCGATCAACGACCGGACGCCGCTGTTTACCGGTATCGAAGAGTAACGATCGAACTCACTCTCGATCCTGGTCATCCTACGCTGAAGTGCGTTGATCGCCTGGCGTTGCTCGTCAATCAATGAGATCTGGGCATGCACTTGGCGCGATGAACCGGGGATCTCCTCGAACTGATCTCCGATGAGCCAGATCGAGCAGGTTCCCGTGATGAGCGCGGTCAGGGCGACAGCGCATGAAATCGGTGTATTCAGCAGTTTCGCCATCTGGCCAAACCCTCCCCAGAAGAATAACCCGCTGCGACAATGGGCGCACATCGACCCCGGCAAGGCTTGCAGCCCCTACCTCTCGAGGCCTACGATGGCGCCACGATCGAGGAGTCCTGCATGCCGTATCCTGAAATTGTAGATCCGCTACCCATGCCTCATTCATGGCATCCACACCCGGATGAACCATCCCAGGATCCGACACCCGATGAGGAAAAGGAAAGTTCGGTAGCCCTCGAGGACGAACTGGAAAAACTCTGGAAGGTCATCGTCTGGAACGATCCCGTGAACCTGATGAGCTACGTTGTCTATGTGCTGCAACGCCTCTTTGGCTACTCCCTCGAAGACGCAACCCAGTTGATGCTCGAGGTTCATAACGATGGAAAGTCGATCGTGAAGATCACTGAACAAGAGAAGGGTGAGAGATATGTCTCACGCCTTCACTCCTACGGACTGCAAGCAACCATGGAAAAGGACGCCTGATCACCCTGCTGCTCTTGACGGATTCGTGACAAACCATGACCATCTCGTACTTCCCGTGAAAGGGTACTGATGGCGCGAACATACTCGATCCGAACGGTACTGATGCTAATGATGGTCGGAGAGATCATCCTGGCAATCGGCATCACAGGATGGCTCTGGTATGACAATGGCAATGCCTCGGTCAGAAGCCTGACCATCGATCGCTGCAAGGAAATTTCTGCCCGCGTCGAGAGCCAGATCGAAACCCTGCTCGCCACTGCCAGAAATGCTGCCGGAGCCCAGATCGATTTCATAAAAACGGATCTCGTCGGTCTTTCATCTTCTGGAAATCGGCAGCGCCTTCTCGACTACCAGATGAGTTTTCTCCGCAGACACCCATATCTCACAAGTATCGGACTCGGAATCACCGATGGTCAACTCGCAGCAGCACAGCGCGACCCCGACAATACGTTGAAAGAACTTTATAGCGATGCGGGAGAGGACATTCTGTACGAAAAAAACCTAGGAGAAGATGTCGTAGAGTCGACCCCGTTCGTAACGACGGCAAGACCATGGTTCTTGAAGGCCAATGAAAAACGAAGGCCAGGATGGACGGAAGTGTATAAATTCGCTGGCTCCCCCCCTCAACTGGGAGTCTCCGCATTTGATCTCGTCACCGACGATGATTCAGAAATCATCGCAATTACAATCTGCGACATCACGCTCGGCCCCGTTGATGAATTTCTAAATCAATTGTATCTCACCGAAAACGGACGCTCCGCTGTTCTCGACAGGAACGGACTTCTGATTGCCATCAGTCAGGGCCGTTCACTGAACGAGGATGAAGAAGGGAACCTGATTCGAGTAACAGCCAAGAGCTGCGACGATCAGTTGATCAAAGAGACGGTCCTGACTCTGGAGCAGGATCTAGGGGACATCTCCGAATGGCCCATGGCGGGTTCTCGGGAAATCACGACTCAGATCGGCACGGTTCTTCTCGTATGGCAAACGATCCGCTCGCAGCAAGACATCGATTGGATCTCTCTGATTGCCATCCCTTCTGTGGATCTCATCGCGGGAATCTCTGAACGAACACGCTGGACAGGCATCGCCTTTCTCTTGCTGATCTTGCTCACCATTCCCATCGTCTGGCGAACTGCAGGAGGAATCACCCGACCTGTTCGCGAACTCAACATTGAAATGAAACAGATTGCTCGCTTCGAAATTGAAGGAACCTCCGGTAAACCTTCCCGTCTCACAGAGTTGAATCAGATGCAAAACAGGATGGAAGGTATGCGCCATGCGCTGGCTTCCTTCGAAAAATATGTCCCTTCGAGAGTGGTTCGACAACTGGTCACAGAAGACCGTGTCGCTGTACCCGGTATGGAAGAGGCCACCTCGTGCATTTACTTTTCGGATGTGGTCGGGTTTACCACCATCGCTGAAACCCTTCCTCCTGAGCAGATGGTTATGCTCGCTGGCGAATATCTTCAGGAGATGAGCCACCAGGTTCTCGAGCATTCCGGAATCATAGACAAGTTCATCGGCGACGCGATCATGGCCTTCTGGATCGCGGAAGTCGACGGAACCCGAGTCACCGCTCGTGCATGCCAGGCGGCCCTGAAATCTCAGAAGCGACTGGAAGAACTGCGTAGCGATTGGAAAAAGCGAGACCTACCGCAATTAAGAGCTCGAATCGGGCTGCATACAGGACCGGTACTGGTTGGCAACATCGGCTCACAGAATCGACTCAATTACACGGTGTTGGGTGACACTGTCAATTTAGCCAGCCGCCTGGAAGGCCTGAACCGGATCTACGGAACCGAAATCATCGTCAGCGCAGAAGTTGCTCAGATTGTTGCCGATGAGATGCATTGCCGAATTCTCGACCATGTTGCCGTGAAAGGTAGACGAGCAGGCGGAGCCATCTATCAGCTCGTCTGTGAACAAGACCAAGCGACAGACTCGCAGCAAACCATCGCTTACCTGCACGCAGAAGCACTCGAAAAGTACGAAGCAGGAAACTTCGAGGACGCAGCCAGCGCTTTCGAGGAAATGCATCGTGAATTTCCAGATGATTCTCCAGCTGGCATTCTCGCCGACCGCTGCAAGGAACTGATCAAACACCCACCTGAAAATTGGGCGGGGTTCACATTACTCGACAAAACAATCCAGGATTCGTGACGCGCATCTGGTTCAAAGAACAGATACTCTTAACCCTGATTCTCTTGAGAGAAAAGACCGTATTCCCTGTTCAAACAGGTACAAACTCCTTCTGATGTTTGAAGAAAGTACTGAAAGAGACCTGAGATGCTGAACGCTCACCGGGCTGAAGATGGCTCTTACCAGCTTGCTGGACATCCCGCGATCTTGAGGAGCTTGTGGACGATCCCGGGAGTCCTGCGAAAGATCATCGAAGATCCAGATAGCAACAAAAAAGCAGCCGCACGTCTATTCCCACCCGCGTACAGTGACCCGGTTGCCGAAACTGAACACCGCAGACTTCTCGAAGATGATCTCCAGAAGAGTCAACTCCAGAAACTGATCGTCTTTGAAAAGGTACTGGCGCGTAGCGATGCGGGTATGGGTGCACTGAACATTCCCGAAAGAGATTTCGATGCAGTACTGGCCGTCCTCACCGATCTACGCCTGGTGCTTGCCGTCGACCTCGGAATAGAATCTGAAGAATGGGAAGATGAAGTAGACGAGGACCAGATCGATGATCCACGCATGCATTTTTTTCAGATCCTAGGCGGCATCCAGCACCTGCTACTTGAGGCCACCGGACTTGTCGATTTCGAAATCAATCCGGATGATCTCAATGAAAAAAGAACCGACTCAAATGAGTGATCATACCTTCCTTGGCATAGAAATGAATTTCACTGCGTCTACCTCGCGAATTCGGAAACCAGCTCGTTCTGAAGTAACTCTTTGTCCCAGAAATCGATTCAGGAGAATTGGTATCAACTTCATCCTTGCATCAGTTTCACCCATTCATGGCTTTTCCATATGAGCGCGCGCCCTCTTCGTGTCTTCTGGAGTCAGGGTAAGGGAGGAAAGAACTTCGGAGACTGGCTTTCCCCCATGCTTTGCGAAGCACTCTCTGGTCGACAGGTCACTTATGCACGCCCCTGGCGATGTGACCTGTTCGCCGTGGGAAGCATCCTCAGAAGACTCGAAAAGTCACGTAGATGGCCGGGACGAGCACCTCTGCACATCTGGGGCAGCGGATCAATGTACGAAAAGGAGA
>JBBWWE010000308.1:0-6459 GCA_050256595.1 Planctomycetota bacterium | reverse complement strand
TCATGTTTCCTGCTACAGATATAAAACTAGATGTGACAATTACACCGTTCAATTTCAATGTGGGACACCATTGTACGGCTGGTGCGAATTCTGGTGCGACAACACCAACCTGGATGAGGTGAAGAAACGGTTCGACTACTGCCCCTCGACCGCCGGCTCTTGCAGGTACAGCCACACCCAGCCGTGCACCTTGGACTTGCGCCGATCGAACTTGCCCATCTTCTTGGCCAGCGGTCTCCACACCTTGGACGCTTCATCGATACGGGCTTTCGCATCATCCGGAATGCCGCCGGGCTTGCCGACGAACGAGTTGCGATACTCGTAGGCCTTATCGAGGACGGCATTTGCCGCCTCATAGGCCGGTGTCAGCGCCAGTTTCTCGGCTTCTTGCTCGGCGGTCAGCGGCGGTAGTGTGTAGTAGAGCCACTGTACATCTCCGACCAGCAGATCTGGCCGGCCATCGTGGTTCCAGTCGGTGACAAATACCTTGGTGCGAGATCCTGCCCCGTCGGGACCATCGTCTTCCTGGCGTTCCTCCCAGTCTCTCCCCTCGAGCAGGGATTGCTGGGCGCCATACTTCGGAGCGTTGTTGCTGCCCTCGTTGCGATACCAGTTCACCCCTCCGTACTCGCTACCGAGCACCAGATCGAGCACGCCATCGCCATCCCAGTCAGCATGGTGCGCATTGCTGCCCTTGACCTTGTCACCATCGACTGTCTTCAGTGGACGGGACTTGCCCGTATAGGCCGGCATGGCACGGGTGCCGACATTCTCGAAGATCTCCACCGCACCGGTGCGCGTTCCCAGCACCAGATCGAGGTCATCATCGGCATCGATGTCCATCGCCTCGACCGTCACCGACAGCGCCTTCGCTTTCAGGTCTTCTCCCTCGTTGTTGAGGAGATAACGACCCTGGACAAAACCACCATCGGCTTTTCGTTCGAAGAAGTAGATTTCACCGGTGTAAGAGCCAGAGAGAATATCGAGATCACCGTCAGCGTCGTAGTCCACAAACTGTGGACAGAAGCAGATGCATCACGTGGTCGGGATCGATGCGTACTCTCTGCCGGCGCGCAGGTACTCGAAATCCTTGAACAGCGGCTTCGCATTGGTGCCGATGTTGCGATAGATGCGCAACTTGCCCTCGTCGAAGCCCATATCTTTTTCGCGAAGTCGTTCGGGCAAGCGCTTCTTGGGGAACGCCCCCTTGCCAAACTCCCCCACCAGTAGATCTCGGACGCCATCGCCATCGAAATCGATGACGTAAGGAGCGGCATGGCCGATCGTGACATCGATGGGCACCCCGTTGGCTTCCAGGCGCACGGGAGCTCCCAGGCGGTATTCATCGGCGGGCGTGGCTGCCATCGCTGAATTCGCCACGAGGCTCAACCACGCCAAAGATGCCAGCACCAGGGCGAAGATGAATTGTTTCATAGAGATCCTCTCCATACAGAAAGGGTAGTGATCAAATGGTACGCCCGCCAGGACTCGAACCTGAAACCTTCGGATTAGAAATCCGATGCTCTATCCAGTTGAGCTACGGGCGCACCGACATCGATAGGTTGCCACAGACACTCACAGAGTGCAAAGCGACCCGTTTTTCGTGCCTGCTGAAGGCCCTGGTCGCTCACGGCTGCAGTTCTGATCGCTGCCAACCAGCGGAGTCGGGCAGATAGAGCACTCGATCGTGAATCCGACCCGGTTGGCCCTGCCAGAACTCGAAACGTTCGGGCATCAATCGATATCCCCCCCAGGATTCCGGGCAGTGAATCTCATCTTGTGCATCCATCATCTTCGCAACCTGCTGCTCGAAGGCAGAACGATCGGTCAGCGGCGAACTCTGCCGAGAAGCCGCAGCGCCTACCTGCGAGTTACGGGGTCGTTGTGCGAAGTACTGCTCGGAGATCTCCCGTGACACCTTTGCGACGGAGCCTTCGATGCGCACCTGCCGTTGCAACCTCGGCCAGTGAAACAGCAGCGCACCATGAGGATTTTGATCCAGTTCGCTGGCCTTGCGCGAGGTGTAATCGGTAAAAAAAAAGCCAGCCGTTGGTATCGAACTTCTTGAGCAAAACCATGCGGACCGATGGGTGACCATCGGGATCTGCAGTCGCCAGTGCCATCCGGTTGCCATCGTGGTCACCGCAATGTTGTTCTTCATCGAACCATTGCCGGAACTGCTCGATGGGATCCGAATCTGAACTGTCGATACGCATCGGATCGGGGCAAAAGTCGTAATCGGCCCTGGGAAGGTAGGAATCGGTCATTTCGATATCCCTTCGCACCGATTCTAGAGTGGCCCTGCACCGGGTGAAAAGGACAAAGAAACTTCAGGATTTCCGACATTTTCCTGACGGGCGGCTATACTGGGCGTAAGACCAGGGGAGAGATCTCCCCGGACGAACAACAGGGCCTTCTTGGTCTCGTCGGTCGAACTTTTGATGCCTTCCGCTGTTGTGAGGGTGATCCTCGTTCGCGCCTGGAAGCAGGCGTCGGACCGCAAGGAGATCGCCCGTGCCCCACACATCTTCCACCCCCTTCAATGACTTCGATGAACTGGAGCTAGCCGCGCCCCTGGCGCAAGCCATCCGCAAGGCCCAGTACGAAAAACCGCGCCCGATCCAGGCTCATACCATTCCTCCCGCTCTTGCAGGTCGAGACGTGCTCGGCCTGGCTCAGACCGGCACCGGAAAAACCGCCGCCTTTGCCATCCCCTGCATCGAACATCTACTGGCGCACAGCAAAAAAGGGCCTCGGGTACTCGTCATCGGTCCGACCCGCGAACTGGTAACCCAGATCGACGAGGAATTCCGCAAACTGACAGCCCGGACCAAGATCCGTACGATGACGATTTACGGCGGCATCTCCGAAAAACCACAGATCCAGAAACTGGAACGTCATCCGGATGTGGTGTGCGCCTGCCCGGGCCGATTGCTCGATCTGCTAGGACGTGGATTCGTCGATCTATCGAGAATCGAAACCCTGATTCTCGATGAAGCCGATCACATGTTCGACATGGGTTTCCTGCCGGACATCCGAAGAATCATCCAGCAACTTCCTGACAAGCGACAAAACCTGCTGTTTGCAGCCACCATGCCAAAAGAGATCCGTAAACTTGCAGAACAGATTCTGATCGATCCACTCGTCTCCGAGATTGACCACTCGGTGCCAGCAAAGACCATCGAACACGCGCTCTATCCGGTGCGTGAAAAGCGCAAGATCGAGATGCTACGCCACTTCCTTCGCCAGGATGATTTTGAATCGGCCATCGTCTTCACCAGAACCAAGAGAAGAGCACGACAACTGGCACAGAAGCTGGAGAAGGATGGGCACCGAGCCATCGCGTTACAGGGAAACATGTCGCAAAACCAACGGGATCGGGCGATGAGCGGTTTCCGCAAGAGAAACTACGACATCCTCGTCGCTACCGATGTCGCTGCCCGTGGAATCGATGTGCAAAGCGTCTCGCACGTCATCAATCTGGACATCCCCAACGTTGCGGAAACCTATACCCACAGAATCGGACGCACCGGTCGTTCCGAACGAGAAGGAAAGGCCTTCACCTTCATCACCGAAGAAGACGGTGAGATGATTGCTGCGATCGAGAAGATGATCGGCATGACGCTGAAGATCGAATCGGTACCCGGATTCGAAGAGGTCTTCATACCGAAGAAAACGGGACGACCCCGGGGAGGCAGCCGCGGTAGGAACACACCAGCAACCGGGGCAGGTTCGCGGCGCAAGCACTCGGGCAGAAGGAAACCAGCAACATCTTCACGACCAGCACGCCGAAGAAATCCCCAGTCTGCAGATTCCCAGGAATCGGTCGGTGCCCCGAAGCGCCGGCGCAGAAGGCGCAAGAACTCCGGCACCAGACAGCACTCGAATGCAGGGTCATCCTCGAGCGGCTCTCCCGGTACGCACAGCCGCAGCGGCAGCCGTAAACCAACTGCGCAAAAGCCACGTTGAAGAAGTCTCTGCCACTACGGGCAGAGCGGTTCATAGGTGGGACAGAGCAGTTGAACCCCTTCGGGATCATCGCCACAAGTGGGATAGGGTGGCAAGGGGGAGGCCCCGCCGGTAAATAACGCCGCCAGCAGGTATATCGCATCGGCGATGTTGGTCTGTTCATCATCGTTTGGATCGCAAGCGTCCGGGCAGGTAACTCCGCTGCTCAATCCAAACAAGTAGTTCAACAAGATGATCGCATCGGCGATATTCAAGAAACCGCTGCCGTTGCAATCACCGCGGATGAACGGATCATTCTGGCAAGTATCGAGTAATCCGTCTCCATCCTGATCTCCTCCCGCAGCGATATCACAGGAATCGGGGACTCCGTTGATGTTGCAATCCTCGACCAAACCATCAGCGATCGCACAACTATCGAGCAGTCCATCGAGGTCGCAATCCGGGGCTCCCGCAGTAACGTCACAACTGTCGGGAGTTCCATTCCCATCGCAATCGGAGGCAACTCCCGCGGCAAGATCGCAACTATCGAGAATGCCGTTGCCATCGCAATCGGAGTCGGTCCCCGCGATCAGTTCACAACTATCGGGGATCCCATCGGTATCACAATCGACGGCTCCTGCAGCGATGTCACAGGAATCCGGGATCGCGTTGGCGTCACAATCGGCCACCAGTCCCTGGGCGATGGCACAGGAATCAGGCAAGAAATCGCCATCGCAATCGGTTTCCAGCCCCTGTGAGATCTCGCACGAATCGAGAACCCCATCTTGATCACAATCGAGAGTTGGCTGACACGGATCGGGGATCCCGTCCTGATTGCAGTCCACCTCACACACATCCGGAACCCCATCCGCATTGCAATCGTCTTGACCCGGAGCAAAGCCGCACTCGTCTGGCACACCATCCCCATCACAATCCTCACTGGTGCCGTTGGCGATATCGTCCGCGTCCGGGATTCCATTGAAATTGCAATCGCCGAGCACGGTAACGATGCCGGGATCCCAGGTCGGGGTGTACTCCAACCCATCCATCACGACGAGCAATACAACGGGAGGGTCGTGCAACTCCGAGGTGAACAATAGTTGCGTGTCCCCCACCGCAGCGGTCGGAAGAATCGAATAGGTGATGATCAGGATCTCCTGTTCATCGCCGGCAATCAGATTGTTGATCGGTGGAGCAAGATTGAACAGACAGCCGACGACGTAACCCACCCCGACAATAGGATTCGATTCGAGCATCAAGAAATCAGGAGTCGATCCGCCGAGCGTGGAGTTCTCGAGGAACTCACCTCTTTGCATATCCAGCACCGAGAGCACGGTCGGATCGTGAGAAACCCCGAGCGAAAATGCTTCGCAGTCAAACTCGTGACTGATTAAAACACGCGTGACCACGGGTAAACCGGGAGCACCGCTGGCTCCCTGGATCTCCAGATGCGATTCGGAAGTCAATTGAGCGATGCCGTAACTGCAGCACCAGAGTACCAGCAGGATACTTGCCAAGGATCGCATACAGCCCCTACCCATAGTCATGTCGGAGATACCGCTCCGAACCCGGTCAAATAGAGATACACGTCCCCCCATTTTAATGGAGT
Organism: Planctomycetota bacterium; assembly: GCA_050256595.1. GTDB lineage: Bacteria > Planctomycetota > UBA8108 > UBA1146 > UBA1146 > UBA1146. The sequence goes on along the minus strand of JBBWWE010000308.1, from coordinate 902 downwards.
GCCCCAGCAGAGCGACCAAGGTCGAGCCCAGAGGGTAAAAATGTCATGAATGGGTGTCTGTTACCGGGAAACGCTCTGGTTGGGGATTAAAAAACAGATCCTGGAGAGCTCAACGCTCTCCAGGATCTGGAAGCCAATCCCCCGCACGATTCATCCGTGACGATCAGGGATTCGGCATCAGTCGAGACACTCCAGCACATCCTGGGTGAGATCGGGTCCGCGAGTCAGATCGGACGGAGCTGGAAGGGGCTCTCCACCGCCGAAAAGCCTGCCGACGAGTGTCACCGGATCGGCGATATCGATCTCACCATCGTCATTCATGTCGGTGGCATCTTCACAGAGCGCCACACCATCCTGGAACAGGTACTGAAGGGCGTGTATCGCATCGCTGATGTCCACCGCACCGTCTCGGTTGGAATCACCACGACGAAAATCAGCAGCCAGTTCCGGGTGGTCGAAGGGTGGCAACTCGTTACGTACCCGTTCATCGGTCAGGGCGAGGAGAAACTCGACGAGATCATCGCGAGCACCCTGCGGGAGATTGAGCGGTGGTGTCTGTGGTCCCTGCTCCGGGTTCTGGAAATCACCTCCGGCGTTATAAAACTCGACCACTTCCTCGAGGGTCAATTTGCCTCCGTTGTGGAAATAGGGAGCCCTGAGTTCAACATTACGCAGCGGAGGTGTCTTGAAACGACCGATATCGATGGGGTTTCCGGTGACAGCGAAGCGACCCACATCCTCACCTTCGGGGCGTACCCCGATGTCGTGGAAGTTACCATTACTGAGAAAAGGACCCCCGTGACACGGAAGACAGTTATTCAGGAACACGTTCATACCGTTGATCTGATCCTGACTGAGTGCGCCCTGGTCGCCAGCGATGAAAGCATCGAGAGGAGTCTGAT
>JBBWWE010000307.1:0-9547 GCA_050256595.1 Planctomycetota bacterium | reverse complement strand
TCCTGCGCCCGAACATATCGAGCACAGCGATGACGGTGTCGCCTTTGGGATTATCAAGATTCTTTTCGATCAATCGCCGGACCCGAGCTCGCGACCAGCGTTGCGACTGATCTTTTTCATCGCTCGTGGTGGTTTCCGGCGGCCACTGCCAGCCGCCATCGGGGTCGGCCCTGAGCAACACCCGAACACTGATCACTTTCTTCATCGCCCGGGCGGTCGAACGGTTGAGAAGTTCTTGTTCCAGAGCCACCTTCGGTTGCGGATCTCGGGGAGATTCGACCAACAGCAGGATCGGCTGCTGCAACTCGAGCGCACGCGGCAACCCCACCTCGGGGTCGACCCAGCGATGTTCGATCGGCTCGTCATCGGCCATCGTTCGCGCCAGCAGCATCGACTTCGGTGTTTCGCCAGCAACCGGAAGGGACGAGAAGCCCACGGATACACCGCAGCACAGCAATACCAGCGGCAAAAACACCGACCGCAACACCGATCCATCGCTGAACATCGCAAACACCTCCTTGAGGGGGTTCCAGTCTACTCGCACCGGTAGCGGGGAACCATCCTCGCCGTCGGTTGATCATCTGCTTGCCCAAACAAACCGATGGGAACATGATCCGGGTCTCGATCTTCACAAGAGGATCGAACCTACATCATCTCGGGAGGCCATTTCTTGACGACAGAGCCGCTGATCTCACCATCGTCGAATCGTTCCGGTCCAACCCGAGTTGGGTCAAACTCTGACGAAAAACACCCCTTTCTCGACAAGGAAGGGCACAAGATCCAGGGGCTCTTCGATGAGATCGCACCGCGTTACGATTTTCTCAATCGGCTTTTTTCTGGCTGCATCGACGTGTGGTGGCGCAAGAAAGCAGTGCAGAGACTGCGCGCCAGGAGCGGTTCCTGCATCCTGGATGCTTGCTGCGGAACTGGCGATCTGGCCAAGGCTCTGCTCGAGCAGGTTCCAGGTGCAAGAGTGGTCGGCAGCGACTTTTCGCTGGAGATGCTCTTGTCGGGAAAGAACAAACAAAGAGGAGTAATGAACCTATCGCTGGTGCTCGCCGACACCCTTCACTTGCCATTTTCCGATCACACCTTCGATGGCGCGATGGTCGGTTTCGGCATGAGGAACGTCGTCGATCTGGATGCAGCACTTGCAGAGTTGCGCCGGGTTCTGAAACCGGGAGGACGATTGATGATCCTCGAGTTCACCCCGGTGCGTCAACGCTGGCTGCGCCCTTTCTTCAACTTCTACCAGGGGAAGATCCTACCGGCAGTAGGAAATCTGCTGTCGAGATCGAGGCTGCGTGCTTACAGTTACCTCGATGAGTCGGTAAGGGACTGGCCGTCGGGTGAGCGTCTTGCTGACAAGATCCGCGCAACGCCTTTTCACGCGGTGAACTGGCGGACACTGATGCCGGGAAATGTCGCTGTACATGAAGCGATCCGCGCCTGAGGAGGTCCGGTTGGATCGATGTCATCACGTCGTTCTTGCTCCAGGCACGCAGTTCGCCCCTGCGGATATCGCCAGGCAAACGGCCCCGATCTTCGAGCGGATTCTGTTCGACGAGATCCGGCGACTGAACATCTGCGGCGGTTGGTTAATGCGCAACGGAACCGAAAAAGAAGCGCGCAAAATCGTCGAAATCGCACACGAATATCAACTCGACCATCGCCACGTCATCAGCCCTGAAAGTGCGACCAAGGTCGCAATCATCCGGACCATCCGCATCTCGCTCGAGGATGATCGCATCGAGGTGGTGACCCCGCGCGAGTCCCGCTGGATGGCGCTCTCAACCATCCGCGCCGTCGATCTGTCGCTGGCGGCCATAGATGTCGACGATGAGGAGAGCCAGGATCCCGTTCAACGCAGAGCCCAGGTACTTCGTAGCCTCGCCGAACTGCTGATGACCGGATCACCGGCCGGCGATCTGCTCGAGCGCATCTCGGAGAGTCCGATTCGAGACCCACAACCAAGACTCGTGCTACTCGGACCCGATGCCATCGCCTGGTCGCTCGATCGTGCCACCGTGTTTCCCGAACTGGTCGCCCAGGGTGCCGTCCAGTCACTGGCGAACCTGCTGCGATTCACCGGCATGGTGATCGGATCCGTTTCCAACTCACAAACCACTCCGGAAACCCGATCGCTGTGGCAAAAGGGAGATCTCAGCGGGATACGTCGCGATTCCTTCGAGGAGCAACAGGCCAGAATCGAGGCTCTGCATCTCTGGACTCGTGACGGCGGATCCCTGGGACCCCTGGAAGAAAGACGGTAGGATTCCCGTTCGGGGGATGGGAGAGGTCGACATGCAAGAGACGAGTGAAGGCAAATCTGCCGCACCCCGAACAGACGAACCGAAAGAACTGGTGGTCGGTGTCAGTGGTGCCAGTGGATCGATCATCGCCGCTCGCCTGGTCCATTTCTTGCTCGAAGCGGGCCATCGGGTCCATCTGGTCGCCTCGAAGACCGGCAAACTGGTCGCCCACGATGAACTGGATGTTCCCCAGGGAACTCGCGGCGTTTTCCCCGACATGGAACACGAAAACCTGACCGAATGGGGCGAGAAGAACTTCTACGCACCGTTCGCCAGCGGAACTGCTCCCATCGATGGGATGGTGATCGCCCCCTGTTCGATGGCCACAGTGGCAGGTCTTGCCCACGGAATGTCGGACAACCTGCTCAAGCGGGCCGGCGAAGTGATGCTCAAAGAGCGCCGCCGGCTCGTCATCGTTCCACGGGAAGCACCAATGAGCACGATCCACCTGCGTAACCTGGTGACCCTGTCCGAGGCGGGAGCGGTGATCCTTCCGCCGGTGCTGACCTTTTACCAGCACCCTGGTGATTCGGTGCTCGAACAGGTCGATTACGTGGTGAGTCGAATTCTCGATCATCTGGAGATCCCCAATCAGATCTTTCGCCGCTGGGGAAGCGAAAGTTGACCTCCAGCGTCACGAAGCCGGGCGTGGTCACCGGTTGCCGTGAATTTCTGCAAATGATCAAGTTCTCTCATACTCTCTTTGCCATGCCTTTTGCCATCGGAGCGGCATTCCTGGCACTACGGGGCATGCAACTACCAGCCTCTCAACTGACAACACTGTTGGTCCAGGTGATCGTTGCCGTGGCGCTGGCGCGAACCACGGCGATGTCCTTCAATCGATGGGCCGATCGACACATCGATGCTGCCAATCCGAGAACGATGGACCGTTCCATTCCGGCCGGCCGTCTCGATGCCAGTACGGTGCTGCTGGCCACTGGTATCTGCGCGATCGGCTTCGTGGTGATGACAGCAGCCATCAACCCACTGGCGCTGAAACTGTCTCCCGTGGTGCTGGTGGTGATCCTCGGATACTCGTGGACCAAACGATTCACCAGCCTCTGTCACCTGGTACTCGGACTGGGCCTCGCCCTGGCACCACTGGGTGCCTGGGTCGCCATCCGCGGTACTTTCTTCAGCACCGAAAATCACCTCGAAGCAACGCCATGGATCCTTGCTGGTGCAGTGATGCTGTGGACGGCCGGTTTCGACATCCTCTACAGCTGTCTCGATGTCGACTTCGATCGCAACCTGCAACTTCGCAGCATCCCGGTGCGCCTGGGAGTCTCCGCTGCCTTGAAACTCGCAGCACTACTTCATCTCGGCATGGGCCTGGCGCTGATCTGGCTGTGGCGTGAGGCGCAACTGGGTGTGTCGTTCCTGGTCGCGATCGGAATCGTCTGGATGCTGTTGTGGTACCAGCATCGTCTGGTCAGACCCGATGACCTCGGTAACGTCAACCGAGCCTTCTTCAACCTGAACGCGACCATCAGCGTGATCCTGATGGTTGCGATGATGGTCGAGGGATGGCCAGCATGAGTCTGGAGATGGCCGAGCGACGCCAACTGATGACACGATCTCGCTGGCGCCTACCAGCGCTGCCGGCGGGCAAAAGCGCTTTTTTGCGTGGCCTGGTAGTCACGACCTTGCTGTTTGTCGCACTGTTCCCGGTGGTGCCCTTTGGTCCCGAGATGATCGGCACCACCTCCATCCTGACCACCACGACATCTCTCGATGGACCGATGGCTCCGGCACTGTCGAGTTGCAAAACCCTGGTCGCACTGCTGTCTGTGTGGCTCCACCCATTTGTCGCCTCTGCCTGCCTCTCGATAGTGCTGGTGAGCCTTTTGTGTGGAGTCTGTGTGTGCTGGCTTCGCCAGATGGATGCTGCGAGGTCGGTAGTGATTCCCGCAGCACTTTTACTGGGACTCTCTCCGGCGATCACCGAAGTTGCGCGTCATGGAGGATCGATTCCTCTGTCACTGTTGCTGGGGACCTGCCTGATGGTGGCAACCGAACAACTACGTTCTGAGGCCGGCAGGGGAATGGGTAGTTGTGGCTTAACCGCAGGACTGGCCATCGCATCGGGGCCACTGGTGATTCCAGCGCTACTCTATTCGCTGCTGAGTTTGATCTGCGATCAGAGTGTTCGCGACATCCGCTTCCGATCCTTGCTTCTGGGTGTGCTGGGACTCGTATCAGGCTTCGCATTGCTGATGGCCGTTGCTTCCTACTCCGATCCCGAGGGATTCACGGGGGTGATCGAGGGCTTCCTCAGTGACTGGAGCCCGCACATCGATGTGGATCTGGAACGATCAGTTGTGGCTGTGGCTCTCATCGCGGGCGGAACAGGGCTCGTACTCGGTGCTCTGGCCGTCTTCGGCATCATCTACGGCGCAACTCGCCGACCTGGAGACCTCGCCTTGATGCTGACGATGGCCAGCTCAGGCCCTTTGATGCTGCTGGTCTTTGGATCACGCTCGATCACACCTCTTCATGGCTCTGCCCCTTTCCTCCAGGGATCGATCCTGTTCTCACTGCTGACGATGACACTACTGGCTTCGTGGACACTGACTGTCACGCACCGAAGACTGGGAAAGAAAAACTCTCGATCGAGGCAATGGGTGGCAGGATTGATGCTCATCCTGATCGCACTGTCTCTGGCGATGAGATCTCCAGATTTACTGAGATCGAGAACCGAGCTGGTGACCCAGTGGTCACGCTCGGTGCTGATGAGTTTGCCGATGGACTCCTTGCTACTGACCGGTGGCTCACCGCTGGCGTCAGCGTTGTCGGTGGTGCAACTCCAGGAAGGCCTGCGACCCGATGTCATCATCCTCGACCGGGCAGGAGACCTCGATCCCGTGCCGCTCGGTCTTGCGCCAACAACCTCTGCACCGCGTACCCTGCAGATTGCCCGTGGTCTCGTCGCTGCCAATAGACCGCTTCTCGCACTGTCACTGGCACTCCATCACCCGCTGCTCTCGGGTCGACAACTCTCTGCGTGGGGATTGCTGCTGATCGCTCATGATCCCGGGACACCGGCACCTGACGACTCTCGCGCATGGCTTGAGGTCGATATCTCCGATCTTCCGCAACAACCCTCTGGCGCCTGGCGTTGGATTCGCGGCGAGGGACCGGTTGCTTATGGCAGTGGACGAATGGCGGCGGAAGTTGCTGCAGGCAGTTGGTTTGCCATCGCCCGTAGAGAGGGACAGTTACGTGGCGATGGCAACTGGAGCGCGATTCTCGGTTTGCTCGGAAACCTGATGGAAGATCCCATCTCGACCCGCCGCTGGGCGCGGCAACAACCTGCCGACCTCATCGGCCCCGACGCGACTTCCCGGGGCCCTCGTATCTCTGACTGACCCGATCAAGGAAACGACGTTCCTCTGCACTGAGTGACTCGATGCCATCCTGGGACACCTTTTCCAGCAACTCATCGACTCGCTCACGGATCTGTTGTTCGCGCTCGAGAACTCGCTGCTCGCGATTGTGACGCCAGCGGTCTTTCTGTCGCTGCCACCAACCAGGCCCTGTAGAGCCACCGCCTCGCCACGCTTCGCCACCGTCGAGTTCTGCCGACATGCGCTGGATCTGGAGACTGTTGATCCACATCAAAATCGCCAGAGCCAGTATTAGCCCGCTGACATCATAGATGATCCAGGCCAGCACGAGCAGAACCGCCACCACCTTGCCGGTACGAGCCAGAATATGGTTGGCCCTCTCCTCACCGTGACGTGCCCAGACGGTTGCATGCAAGATCCTGCCGCCGTCGAGCGGCAGCGCCGGCAGAAGATTGAAGATGAACAGATCCAGATTCACTGCCGCAGCGATGGCCAACGGTTCGGAAACGGGCCGGTGCAAGAAGAAAGAACCGATGCCCTGGGCACCTTCCATCGAGTACACGAACGGAAGCAGTGCCAGCCACAGAATCAGGTTGACGGCAGGTCCGCCGATGGCGACCGCCAGGTGAGCGAGGGGTCGATCAGGAATATCGACTGCGGCCAGACCTCCAAGCGGCCACAAAATCACTTCCCGCGCATCTCCTCCGACTTGACGGGCGGCCCTGCAGTGTCCCAACTCATGCAAGAAGACCGATCCGAACAAGAATCCGAGATACATCAGGACCGAGTTGAATCCGCCAAGCCGCTGGGCACCGAGCAACTCGAACAGCCCCCAGATCAGGAAGATCCAGTGCAGCCGCACCGTGATTCCGGCAACCTGTCCAATCCGCAACCCACCCCGGTCAAACACGGATTCCCCCTGACCTTCTGCCTCGAGTTACATCGCAACCGGACGCCTACTCGCCGAACTGGATCCCCTGAGCCAGCGGCAACTCTTTTGAGTAATTGATGGTACAGGTCTGCCTACGCATGTATGCCTTCCACGCATCCGATCCGGATTCGCGACCTCCGCCGGTATCCTTTTCACCGCCGAAGGCACCACCGATCTCTGCACCACTGGTGCCGATATTCACGTTGGCGATGCCGCAATCGGATCCTCCCGCCGCCAGGAACTTCTCCGACTCCTGAACATCCAGGGTGAATATGGCACTCGAAAGACCCTGCGGAACCGCGTTGTGCCAACCGATCACTTCATCCAGATCATGGTAGCGCATCAGGTACAAAATCGGCGCGAAGGTTTCTTCGTGAACAATTTCCATATCGTGGCGGGCTCGCACCAGAGTCGGCTGGACGTAATGCCCATCTGCGGCAACTCCATCGGTCACTCGATCACCGCCGAAGATCACCTCGCCACCCTGCTGGCGGATGATTTCGAGTGCACTCATCATCTCGTCAACAGCTCCGCCGTGAATCAGCGGTCCCATCAGAGTTCCCTCGGCAAGAGGATCTCCCACCGAAACACTCTGATAAGCCTGGCACAGTCTCGATTCCATCTCGTCTGCGATATCCTCATGCAAGAACAGGCGTCTCGTGCTGGTACAGCGCTGCCCGGCGGTGCCGCATGCACCGAACACCACCGCTCGCATGGCCAGATCAAGATCTGCCTTGTCAGAGATGATGATCGCGTTGTTGCCACCGAGTTCGAGCAGGCTGCGACCGAGACGGCTGCCCACCACTTCGGCGACACGACGCCCCATGCGGCACGATCCGGTCGCACTGACGAGCGGAATCCTGCGATCGGCCAGCAATGCTTCGCCGACCGGATCCCGATCTCCGATCACCAGGCCAAAGATCGGCGGAGCCTTCATCTCATCGAGCACTTCCTGAACAATGTTATGCACTGCCACAGCACATAGCGGCGTCGAGGAAGAGGGTTTCCAGATCACGGCATCCCCGCACACTGCAGCCACCAGAGCATTCCACGACCAAACCGCCACCGGGAAATTGAAGGCCGAGATACAACCGACGATGCCCAGTGGATGCCACTGTTCATACATCCGATGTCCCGGTCGTTCCGAGTGCATCGTGAGGCCATAGAGCTGGCGGGAGAGACCGACCGAAAAATCGGCGATGTCGATCATCTCCTGCACCTCGCCGATCCCCTCGGGCAAGATCTTGCCCATCTCCGCTGCGACCAGACTGCCGAGTTGGTCTCGTCGCTGGCGCAAGGCATCCCCCATGCACCGCACCACCTCACCTCGTCTCGGTGCGGGCCATGTTCTCCACTCGAGGAATGCATCGTGGGTCGCCTGCACCGTCGCTTCGTAATCTTCGAGACTCGCCTTCGAAACCGTTGCCAAGACCGACCCATCGATGGGAGAGCGGCTTTCGAGCCAATCCCCCGAGGGGGCTCTCCAACCGGCGGCGAAGACACCCGGGTTCTGTTGCTGGATTCCCAGTGCATCGAAAAAGGACAGATCCATACCTACGTGCTTCCTTTCGCGATGGAAGGTGGTCAACCGGCAGGAGTGGTCATCGTCAAACTGCCACTCTCGCCAAACAGTGCCGTAAGTTAGCGTTACACAAGGAACAGGTCGAGGATTCCGCACCCGAGAGACGACAATCGACCCAAAACAATGCCCCGCAACCACGCGCCGAGTTTCTCCCACCGTGGCCACTTCGATCCTTGAGCGAGCACAATCCACACCGAAGAAATCTCTCAGATCATTTCATTCGCCTGACAGAACCCTATACAGGAATGTCAGTTAATGGAGATGAAAGTAAATCGTTGGACGACCTCTACAGGAATAATTACCGGGAAAGGCAGCGCCTCGATAATTTCTCACGTGGAGGGCTGTTTAGTCCCTCGCACGGCCTCAGCGTCCCGTTATGATCAATACAGGATCTATCCGGTGGGATCGGGTTTCACCCGGGGGACCGCCCTGGAAAACTCGGCCACGGGAGATGATGGACTGTTGAAAATGGTCACCCAAGCCCGTGCTTGAGGGTCCGTTTCGTGGGTTCTTTTTTGGGTCGAAATTACAATTCAGAACGTTTCAGAGTTGTTGCGATTCTTCGCACCAAGGGGGTGTGCTCCTATGGTGTTCCCGTCGGCAACTCAGCAATACAAGGAAGTTGAGGGAACGAATGCGTAAGTTGTTTTTGATCACAACCATTCTCGCTTTTTCTGCCACCGGCCTTTGGGCGCAAACAGGAGGAGACGAGTGTGCGGTTGCTGACGATATCGCCGTTGCTGGATTTGGGACTTACGTTGTTGCGATGACAAACGTTGGCGCGACTACCGGAACCGATCCGGCTCCCACAATTCCCTGTGCCGTTTTTGGCCAGAATACCGATGACATCTGGTTCTCTTTTGTCCCGGATGCCGATGGTGCCATCGATGTCACCACCTGCGATCCAGCAAGTTGGGACACCGACCTGCTTCTCTACGATGGAGGTAGTGGTTGCGGAGCTCTTCTCGAGTTGGCCTGCAGCGGAGATGCCACCACCAATCCTGGTCCATGCCAGGCCTTCTACTCCCAATTCGATGCGCCTACTGCGGTCACCGGAGGAAACACCTACTACCTTCGAATCGGTAACTGGGGTGCCGCTGGATCTGGTGGAGCCGGCAACCTCACCATCAACTTCTTTGCAATTGGAACCGAAATCTGCGACGACGGCGCTGACAATGATGCCGATGGTCTGATCGACTGTTTTGATCCTGATTGCGCCGGAATCCCACCGTGTGGATCCGAAGCCGGTCAGTGCAGCGACGGAGTCGACAATGACGCCGACGGAACCACCGATTGCTTCGATGTTGACTGCATCGGTGATCCGGCTTGCTTCGAGGGCGATGCTGCAACCTGCAGCGACGGTGTTGACAACGAT
>JBBWWE010000306.1:0-6762 GCA_050256595.1 Planctomycetota bacterium | reverse complement strand
AACAACCAAACTTCCAGGTAGTTTTTCCCTGTGAATCAAGATGAATAACCTGCCCGTCGACATCGCCGATGGCCCAGCCTTGTTCCATGCTGGAGGCAGCGGAGAACGGCGCCGATGCATAGGGTCCAAAGGGGAGGACTTCCCCATCTTGTCGAACCAGAACAGACCGTCCTGCTGTCGGCACCACGAGTACCGCGTTTTCATGATTGACCATTAGCGGTGCTGGATGTCCTTCGATACCAACGGCATGTTCACTGACAGGATGAAGTTGGCTCACGTCAACGATCCTGATCTTGCCATCGGCGCCTGACGTGATCAGCAGATTTCCTGCAAGTGTTGATCGGGTGACTGGCCCAGGCAGTGAGTATGTACGAAGAGGTCCTCTGACCAGTGAAACAGTGACCACGGCTGGAGACGTTCCAGATAGATTCACTTTCCTGGAACGACATCCTGAGCGCTCAACGAAGTAATAACGGGATTCATGGAGGGAGAGATCGACGATCACAGGACTTGTCCCCAGAAAGGAGCGATTGGCAGCGAAGATTCTGGCTCCAGCAGGTTTACTCTTGATGACCACGGGAATCTTCAAACCGTTCAGTTCGATCTCGGGCAAGATCTTCAGGTCGTCAGAGCTCAGGGTGGCGAGAGCATTTCTTGCAGCGACGGCGTCGCCCTTTTTTCTGAGGGATCGGGCTGTGGAGATGATGGATCGTATTTCGGTTACCTTTTTTAATCTACGCGATCTTTCTTTCTCGAGGTCTTCTGCCTTTGCGTGAAATTCATTCTCACGCCGCTGATCGATTTGGCCACGAAGTCGGGTGCCTTCGGAAGCGCCGGAGGATCCTGCAAAAGTCCAGGGATGTTCTGAAGCGACTCTCTCGTACGCTTTCACAGCATTAACGAGAGCAGTGATCTCAGAACCATCAGCCTCGATGTTTCGAGCTGCCGCCAGCAATCCCCGGGCTCGCCATTCTGACGAGACGTGCCAGAGAATTACGACGCATACCATCGCGGCCGAGGCGAAAATGATTCCCTTGCGTAGTTTCTTCGAGGAGTCCAGAACCGTGCGGCGGTTCCTTAACTGTTCGATGAGGTCTTCATCGAGTGCCATATCCGAATCGAGACTGCGCAAGATCTTTTCGGCTCTCATGGCGATCTCGGGTTCCTGATTTCTTGACATCTGAATCGCTTTTGAGAGGCAAACTTCTGCTTCCGGTTCGTTGCACCGGTGAAGTGCTTCTCCCAGAAGAAGCCAGTAGTTCGCATCATCATCGCGCATCGATTCTGCTTCACGAAGGACTGTGATCATCTGGCGATGATCACCGCATCTGCGCAGTGATTTCACCAGGTCATCTAGAATTGATTCAATTCTGCGAGTGGGGATGTTGTCACGTAGAATCCAGGCGGTTTTCAGGTCATCCGTATTGCCCGGTGAAAGCACCAGCAGTCGTTGCATGCGGATCCATGCTCCTGCTTCGTCTCCTCTTGATCTGAGGATCTCGATTGATCGACGTATGAACTCGGCTTCTGCTTCCGTATCGATGTGTGAGGCACAATCAGCTGCTTCATCGAGCAGTTCGTGTCCGAGTGAACTCCCAGCACGTTCGATCAGGGCTTGATAGATGGAAAGCGCGGAAGCGGGAGCCTTCGAGACAGAGCCCCTGGCTACCTTTATCATTTCTCCGTGTGTTGCTTCACGGACGATTCCCTCTTCAAGAAATCTGTAGAGGATGGAGCAGGTATCGAATCTCGTACCTGCCGAGAAACCAAGAACCGCATCGATGCTTCTACGACCATCGATCATCTTCCAGATCGAATGAGATTCTGCCGGGGGAGATACTCCTTCTGCCGGAACCAGTATCCATCGCAGGTCGTTGATTCGGTCACGAATGATTTTCCACTCGTCGGCTTGTCTTAATCCTTCGATGATGACAGACATCGGATCGACCTGGATTCGAGTGATCTGACTGATTTCATCTTCTGCAGCCGGTTGAATCAACTCTGGGAAAAATTCAAACGTTCCGTGTTCCCAGAGAAAGAGATCGAAGAGTTCTTCTTCAGCTTTCAAGCGCAGGGCTTGCGCGAGTTGATCATCTTCGAGAACGCCTCGTTCGAGAAGAGCTCTTCCGAGAAGCATTCCGGTTTTTTTCTGGTCTTCGCGAGCTGTTTGGAGATCGTCTTCCGAGACCAGATTACATCTGAGAAGGATACTTCTCAGCCTGATCTGGCTCGCTACACCGGTTCGAACGAAAGTGATGTGTCCGGTCTCGAAAACTATCGCGACTTTTTCATCGTTGCGTTCGACCTGCAATGTTCCGGTGCGAGATCCATGAGAAAGGGTCTGCAAGAGCTCCTGTAATCCGAAGTGCTCTAGGTGACCTTTGAGACTGCTCATGAGAGGACTCCCGCTTCGCGCCATTGTCGGATGACTCTAAACCGGAGGTCCCGACGAGTAGATGCCCCCAAGGATGGAAGGGGGTACGATCTCGGGAGAGACCTCAATTAAGGATACAAAATGACCGCGAGATCCACCAACCAGCCTACTGACGGGCATCGACTTGAACCACCGGAGAACCTCTCTCCGGGGCTGTACGTGCACGTGCCTTTCTGTGCAAGTCGGTGCACATATTGTGATTTCCACGTCACTTCGCTGCGGATGCCGGTTGTCAGGGACTACGTTGCTGCTCTGGTCGATGAAATTGATCGCCATGCTGCCAGTGGTTTCTGTCCAAGGACGATCTTCATCGGGGGGGGGACTCCGAGCGCACTGGATCTGGCTTCCTGGGACAAGTTACTGGCGAGTTTGGCGAATTCTTTCCGCACCGATCTCATCGAGTGGACGATTGAGGCGAATCCTGAATCCATCGATGCAGACAAGATCGAGATTGCACTTTCGTACGGTGTGGATCGAATCAGTACCGGCGCACAAACCTTTGATGAGACAGGCTTGTCATTGATGGGGCGAAGGCACGATGCCGACAGGATCTTCGAGGTGCATCGTTTGCTGGCGGAGCTCCAGGTCCCGAGAACCAGTCTCGATTTGATTGTCGGTTGGCCTGGTCAGGATCTGGACTCTGTAAATAAAGATCTCCATGCCGTCTCTGACATCGATCCAGACCACGTGAGTCTATATCATCTAAGTTACGAGCAAGGAACATGGTTGGACACGATGCGTTTGCGAGGGTTCATCGATCCGATTGTAGATGAAACCTGTATCGAGTTGTCCCGGCAGTTTCTTCAAGGACTGAAATCACAGGGATATCAAAGATATGAGGTCTCGAATCTATGCAAGCGAGGTGGAGAATCGCTCCACAACCTGAATTATTGGCAAAGAGGAAACTACCTGGGAACTGGTAGCGGAGCAGCTTCCTATCTGCGCGGAGAACGTTGGAAGAATAAGCCCGACGTACAGGCCTACATCGCATCGGGTGGAAATCCTGAACGTGTGGATGTTGAGTTGCCTTCCGGATTCACGGTGGTGACAGAACGGATCATGCTCGGTTTACGTTTGCTGGAGGGGATTGATCCGGTGCAGATATGCTCGGAAACAGGCTATGACATCATGGATCGATGTGGGTCTCACTTGCGCAAATACGAACAACAGGGTTTTCTTCTGTGCGGAGAAAACTCGATTCGCCTTACAGACAAGGGATTCGAGATTCTCGATACCATGGTCGTGGAGATTCTTGAACTGCTGGAAAGGACCGGAGATGCAGGCGACTTCGCTGAAAACTCCGGATCTTGCGATAGCGATCCGGGTGTTACGTCAACGATCATGGGTTGCCGATGAGTTGCTTGTCGATGCTCTCCAGTGTTGTCCTCGCGATCCTGATGCTCGAGACCTGTTGGAAATTCTGACGCGCAGGAGTTGCCTTTCCGTGTCGCTTGCCAACCAGATATTGCGTAGGACACGAGATTTGTTGCGTACCAGGATCGCAGATAACACTCGTCGTCGCGGCGAGGACCAGGCTCTGGGTCGTCTTGCTCTTGGCAGAGGGTGGCTTTCAACCCGGAAACTGGAAGATGCGATTCTGGAACAGTCTCAACTGAGGAAGATAGGTCTTCGATTCAGGATCGGAGAAGTTCTGGTTCGCCGGGGAGTCTTGTCTGGAGATCAGGTCCGGATCCTTCTCGATGAACAAGGTCGCTTGGCAAGAACCTGCAACGATTGCGGACTCGTCGCTGTCGATCCGGGACCCTGTGCTATTTGTGGGCAGGACCTCTTACTCGCTCCAGCCCTGGGTCCCTACAGTTGTGATCTCGAGTTCTCCAAAAACCTCGTACCCAACTCCTGAGCCATATCCAGGTCTCTTTGGCGTCAATTCGATTCTCATCCTAGTCTTTTAGGTAGACCCATCGCTCTTCCCGGCGATGGATTCGTGCAGTAATCAGGCAGGGGAACCGATGATGAATGAAGAAGAAACGATCTCTTCTGATACAAAACAACGACCGGATCCGATGAAAACAACTATCGCATCCGACGACAGTCAGGCCCTGGATGGAGAGACGGAAGTCGTGTCTCCGATCAGTGATCTTGCTGATGCATCAATGGTCGAGGAAGACGAAATGATCGTTCTCCTGGAAGATACCGATGGCCCTGATCTACTCTCCACTTGTCCTGGTGAAGATCTACATCCTTGTGATCTCGATGAACTTCCTGAGATGTCGGCGGAGTTGGTTGATGATTTACCCGAGGTTGAAGATGTCGAGGACATCACAAGCCTCGTCGAGGGTGCCAAGCGTAGATCCAAGGTAAAACCCAGTCCCTGGAAGATCGATAATTTCGATCAGTTCAAAGAACTGGCAATAGAACACTGGAGACCAGGCGCTGCAGCAGCAGCTTTGCTGATCGCCTTGATCCTTGCTGCCAGTTCTTTCTGGTCAGGTCTTGGATCTACGGTGACAGCGGCCGATGAATTCTCGAAGACTGCGATTGCAGCAGGTCAATTCGAGGAGTGGGTCGTGGAGACCATCGATCAGCACATGGTCGGAACAGGAATGGAAAAATGATGAATCTCAAGAGTCTTGCTCTGGTACTTATCACGCTGCTGTTTCTCGTTCCTACCGGAGGCCTTCTCGCAGGAACCGTGATCTTGAAAAATGGTCATGTGGTTACGGGCAAGATTATCGCCAACGATGAAGAGAAGGTGATTCTGACCTGGGCAAACGGTCGCGCGACCATCTATCATCGATTTGTCGATGAAGTTGTTCTCGAATCGTCCGAGGTAGAATATCTGGCCAAGAGATACGATGCGCAGGTTGTTCGAAAATCCGGAACCGTGAACGTGGATATCGAATTACCTGAACTGGCTGAACTTCTCGAGCCTGTAGTCCCGGAAGTCGAACAACCTGTGCGGGATGAAATTGCCAACCCTGAGTCCGTGGTAACAGAAGCACCGGTTCCTTCAAGGGCCTCCGACACCGATGTGGTAGTTCTAGATGTGATTGAGGAACCAGAACTACCGCGATATGCCAGGGTTGAACTGGAAGGCCTCGGACTTTTCATCGATGTACCCACCAAGTGGGAGTCAGTGAGTGCAACCGATGCTGCACGCGTTGTTTCTGAGGATGGCTCCGTGGTGATTGCGATAGATCGATACCCAGGTCAGAGCATTCTTCCCGAACAGGCTGCGGTCATTCTCGGGGATAGATTGAAGAAAGCTGGTTTCATTACCAAAAGTAGAGGAAGAGCTTCACTGCTATCAGTTCTAAACCCGGCCTTTATCAGTGAGAGTGTTTCTTTTTCGGGGAGTCAGTTTGCTCTTCACGGTTTGATCCCGGGAATTGATGGGACGATGCTGGTGTCCGTATACACTTCTGCCGAGTCAGATTCTTACGTAGACGGAGTGATCGCATCGATTCTGACTTCTTTAAGAAGTCCCATTGCTTCGCGTTAATTTGCGCAATGAATCCATTTGTTACGGTAGTAAAGATAAAGAAGGCTCTCATCGGTACCCGGTGAGAGCCTTCTGACTTGTTATCAGAGTGATAATTTTCTGCAATGTGGTCGTCGGTACTTAAAAAAAAGAAGTTGGCAGATCTTAATTCGATTCTGTAGGATACCGCCATTGACGGGAAGCGCCGTGACCCCGAGGGGAACGGGAGGTGCTTCCGCCGCGAAGTTCGAGAGGCTGACTGGTTTGTAACTAGTGAGTTTCATTCGTTTCTTCCCGGTAAGGGGGATATGTCTTTGTCGTCTCGACATAACTCCCTTCCTGTAGGACGGACGACTCGGGGGATGGGTTGATTCGACCCACGATGGCCTCGCAATCGACCGCACTTTTTTTCCGCAGGGTCCTCACGGTTACCTTGCGGGAAGCCACTTGCGCGAGTGGTTTATTGCCGCGCATACTTTCCAGCAAATCTTCGGTGATCGAGCGAGGGCAATGGTTGCCCGTGGTCGATCGTCGGTCGTCCCCGCGGAGTGGGACGGGAGCATCAGGGTTAAGGGGGATTTCCCCCGATAGGAGTTGGCATGGCGAAGAAGAAGGCTAAGCGGAAGACCGCTAAGCGGAAAACCGCTAAGCGGAAAACCGCGAAGCGAAAACCAGCGAAAAAGAAGGCTAAGCGTAAGCCAGCGAAGAAGAAGGCTAAGCGCAAGCCAGCCAAGAAGAAGGCCAAGCGCAAGCCAGCCAAGAAGAAGGCCAAGCGCAAGCCAGCCAAGAAGAAAGCCAAGAAGAAGGCTGCCAAGAAGAAGGCCAAGCGCAAGCCAGCCAAGAAGAAGGCCAAGAAGAAGGCCAAGAAGAAGGCTGCCAAGCGCAA
>JBBWWE010000305.1:0-5403 GCA_050256595.1 Planctomycetota bacterium | reverse complement strand
CGGGCGACCACTCCAACGACGATTTTCTCTTTCACTTCGGTAGCAGAGGAGGGATCGCCATGAGGGTTGAGATTTGATCTGAATCGCTCGAGATCGAGCGGCGGAGGAATCACGCGAACTCTATCCTTTGGTCGTTTTTTTGATGCTGCGAGCCTGGTAGCTGCTTCGCGCGTGGGCGCGATCCAGAGATCGGTGTGTCGAGCGATCCACGCAGCACGTAGACCGCGTGGAGGATCGAGATCGTAGGTACTTCTGATCAAGCGGGGTCCATCTGGGGTGCGCGCGAGAGCGGCTACAAGATGGTCGCCGTCGAGGTGAGAGTGAAGGAAATCTGGTTTTTCCTGCGCGATCAGTTCTCGTAATTGCCGGACATCGGACCGCAAACTCGAAAGGCGAAAATGTTTGGGCATTCTCAATCCCGCGAAGGTATCGAGTCCTCGGCCTCTGGCGACCTGATCGACCACGTTGTCGATCTGTGGATGGGTGCCGGAGATGAAGCGGATCTCGGCACCTGCGGCACTCTGGGCCGCTGCCAGTACCATCGCCGGGTCTGCAGGACCGGTGAACTTGTGATTGGAGAAGAGATGAAAGATTTTCACGATTTCTCCACCGTCACTTCTGGAGGATGTCGGGGAGGTCGCCACTCGGGGCCGCGGTGATGACGAGGCATCGAATCGGGATCGATCCCTCGTGCTAGCAGTGCTCGCCGTTCCCACAGGCAGGCATATTTGAGGAAGACGTAGAACGCTGCCACTACTGCAAGAATAAAACCTGCAAAGCCGTCCTTCCATCCTCTCTTAACGAAGTACATCCGAAAAAACTTCCACGGTGCACGGAACAACATTCCGAACATGTGGCTTTTTTTCTTTCGAATCTCGTACTCGCGAGCGGCGATCCCGGTGAAGAAATCAATCCCCTCGATATGGTGTTGAAGGTCTCTGAATGAGTAATGCAAGATCTCTCCTTCGAGAGATTCTGCGGTTCCTTGCAGTTCGATGTGATCGTGGGGATTGACTCCTGCCCATCGTGCCTTGCGCCGATCGAAAAGGCGGATCTTGCGATCGGGATACCAGCCACCATGACGGATCCAGCGTCCCAGGTGCCAGGTGAGCCTGGGCATCGAAAATCCGCAGGACCCCGGTTGGCGGGAGAGTCGTTCTTCTATTTCTTTGCGCAACTCCGGTGTTATTCGTTCATCAGCGTCGAGAGAAATGATCCAGTCGGTGGGGGCGAAATCGATGGCTCGGTTCTTTTGCTCGACATGGCCGGGCCAGTCGGTGATGTACACGTGTTCAGTGAACTCTTTGGCGATTTGTACGGTGCGATCCGTGGATCCAGAGTCGACCACCACGATGTGCGGTACCCACTGGAGAGATTGAAGACAGTCCCTGATGTTGGCTTCTTCGTTGAAGGTGATGACGGTTGCAGTCAAGTCGGTCGTCATCGGTCTACCTCCAGGTACTGAGGACACCATTCTCGATCGAGTTCGGGGTCGATTTCTGCGCGGTGGCGGTGGAATGACACCAGTGCTTCCTTTTGCTTCTCGCCCAGGTGGTAGCAGATGCATCGATTCAAGTAGTCAGTGGCAGCCGCATTATCGAAGACGTCTGGATGTCTCTGACTGAAATCGGTTGCGATCTGGTTTCTCGAAGCGAGTCCCTCTTCGGCACTCTCGAGAAGGCGAGCAAGGACCCAGGATGGCAGATCTTCCCGGGCTAGCCACACGGCGAAGACGAATGGAAGTCCGGTTCGATCCTTCCACGCCTGCCCCAGATCGACTCTCTCCAGCGGACTCGAGCGATGCCGCAAAGCTGCATCGCCGATGAGCAGGATCGCATCGGGAGGGTCGGGCTTTTCAAACAGGAAAAGGTCGGAACGAGTCTCCACCAGTTCCATGGCGGGGAGGCCATCGAGGTGGCGAAGAACTTGGAGCAGCGCAACGGAGGAACTGCTCGCCTGATCCACTGCAACGATCTCGATATCCTTCCATTCCTTGCGGCAAAACAGCAGGATCGAACCGACCTCGCCATCGCAGGAGATGCAATGACCAGGGATGATGCGGTAACCCGGATCGGTGCATGCCTCGACCTGCGGTACCAGTCCTACATCGATCTCTTTGCTTCTGAGTGCTCTCGCCAGTTCGCTAGGAAGAGCTTTGATGATTTCCCAGCGGTCGTCCGTTTGCGACAACTTGTCACACAGCGGCAAGGCGTTCAGAAAGTCGATGGCACCGACCCTGATTTTCATCGTCTCCACTCCTCGGAATCCAGGAGATGCTGGGTTTTCTCGAGTAATCGTGTCAGTAACTGTCGGTTTCCTCCGGTCACACCGTACATGAAACGAAAGCCCTCTCCCGGATGCAGTGGAGGAATTTGTTCCCGGCGGCATTTTCGGTAGGAGCGGACCAGCCTGACCAGGTTACCGAGTCGATTCGAAACGGGATCAAGTCCGCCCGGGTCGAGATCGACGAGGATCGCGCGGTAGGTCTCGGTGCCAGTTTTTTGTATCAGGATGTTCATCAGGTTGAGATCTCCGTGCAGCCAACCTTGTTCATGGAAGTGGTGTATAGCGCTTGCGGTGGTCGCCAGGATCTTCTGTCGTTCGCTCCCGGATAGTGACCGATCTCCTAATACCTCGAGCAGTGTATCGGCCTCGACTTCGAGACAGATCAGCATCTCGATGCGGAAACCGATTCCTGCGCTTGTGGCAGCGATCGCGAGGATCTGCGAGGTGGGGATACCTTGCTGATTGAGACTCTCGCACATCTCCATCTCCCGTACGAATCGCTCCGGTCGAAGATGCCGATCACGTACCACATGAGATAGCCAACCTCCACGAAGGCAACTTTTCCACATCAATAGCGACCCACTTGTATGACGGTAGACAGGATGTTCCGTCCGGCCCCTGCGATACCCCTCGAGCGGAAGGGTGGCTGCTCCCTGGATGAATCCGCTTGATTCGACCTCATCGGTGCGGGAACAGAGCCACCACGTGGTACGGGGTCCACATTTTTGCACTTGTGGTGCATCGATGGTCGGTTCAGGCATGGTGGAATCAGTAGGTGAGTTGGGATCCTGGATCATCAAGTTACTCATATCGCAGCGAGACGCAGGAGGGAGAAAAAATGGTCGGACCGAGTGGATTCGAACCACCGACATCCACACCCCCAGCGTGGCGCGCTACCAGACTGCGCTACGGCCCGACCTGAGTCATCCATTTTGCTAGCGATCCGATGCTAGTCGGAGGGTGGTCGTCGTCAAGCCCTCCGATCAATCTCATTCTTCCTTATCTGCTTCAGACTTATCCCCGGTGCTATCTTCGGAGACAGATCGTGCGTTATCGGGGATCTGACTTGGAGGCAAGATCACGCCGCCAGAGATGGTGAACCTCAGTACTTCGTCGACGCTCAAATCGAGAGGAATAATTTCGATCCGCGGCACCAAGATGGTGTATCCGGTGATGGGAGTGGGGCTTGAGGGAATGAAAATCGCAACCACGTCTTCTCCAGCGACTGCCACGATGTCCTTGAAGCCCGAACTGGTGACGAAACCGAGCGACCAGAGTCCCTTGCGAGGGTATTCGACGGCGACGGCGGTCTCGTATTCAATCTTGTTCTTCTCCTCGAAGAAGAACTGCGTCACCTGTTTAGCATAGGGATAGATCACCTTGATGAGAGGGATCTGTTGAATCATCGCTTCGATGATCTTCAGCAGTTGTCGTCCGAGGACCCCCCTGAAGATGATTCCAACGGCGAGAACCAAGAAGATGGCCATGACGAACCCGAGCCATGCAGGTGTCAGATCAGCCACGCGTTCAGAAAAAAGAGTATCGTCGGTTCGCTCGGGAAAGTTGGCATCGTCGACGACTTCATCCAGTTGCCAATCTGGGAGCCCGACCATCCCTTGCCAGAACTTTTCCTTCATCAGTTCAGATGAGAGTCCTGTGCGCATCATCTTGGTCAGGGGGGTGGCGATTTTCTCGTTGAAGAAGTTGTAGGCGATCACCAGGATGAGGATCGTGAGAATTGTCGGAAGAAGAGTTCCGAGTCCGGACAGGAATGCCCGGCTGATTCTACCCCGCTTCTTCTTCGTCTTTTTCTTTTTGGCCAAGGATCCCCCGGATCTGGTTACCCGAATACTGAAAGCGCATCCGCTACGAGGCAGGATCACAGTAAAAGAGCCTGCTGTCTAGATTCTGAGCAATCGGGACCTCGAGTACAAGTTTTGCAGTCCGTTTGGAGATGGTGGTGGGTTTCTGTACCCTGTCCTCACTGGTGTCGCCACTGGTGCCGCACTGTGGGCAGGAGCAAGACATGGGCCTGATCACACTCTCTGGACTCACTCCGAGTAACTCCGGGATCCACCTGGGGAATTATTTCGGGGCGGTGCGGCAATGGATCGACCTGCAGGATCAGGGTGGGGCCCACTATTTCATCGCCTCCTACCATGCGCTAACTACCGTCAGGAGTGCGGAAGTTCTCTCTTCGAATATCTCCGGGATCGCAATGGATTATCTCGCTCTGGGGCTCGACCCTGAAAAAGCAGTCATCTACCGACAAGAAGATGTCCCCGAAGTCTGCGAACTGTCGTGGATCCTTTCGACGGTCACACCGATGGGACTTCTCGAACGTTGTCACGCCTACAAGGACAAGGTGGCGCAAGGCCTTTCGGCGGATCATGGTTTGTTCGCCTATCCCGTGCTGATGGCTGCGGACATTCTCATCGTGCGTTCCCATCGGGTGCCGGTGGGTCAGGACCAGAAGCAGCATGTCGAGGTGACCAGGGACATCGCTGGCAAGTTCAACCAGACTTACAGCGAGGTGTTTCCGATTCCCGAACCGCTCATCTTCGAGGGGCAAGCCGCCAAGGTGCCCGGAATCGATGGACAGAAGATGAGCAAATCGTACGGAAATGATCTGTGCATCTTCGAGGGCGAAAAGCAGCTGCGGAAAAAAGTGATGGCCATCGTGACGGATTCTCAAGGAGTGGAAGATACCAAGGACCCCGAGGGCAATACGATCTATGAGCTGTACAAACTTGTTGCCTCCGAGGAGCAAGCGGCAGAGATGGCAGACAAGATGCGTGCCACAGAGATCGGATACGGTTACGGGCATGCGAAGCAGCAGCTATTCGAGTCACTGATGGAGTTTTTCGCCGATGCCAGGGCTCGTCGTTTGCAGTTAGAGGCGAATCCACAGCAGGTAGAAGAGATTCTTCAGGAGGGGGCGCGTCGCGTTCGACCCGTCATCGAGGAGACGATGGACGCTGTGCGCTCTGCTGTAGGCGTGAGGTCGACTCATCTGACCAGCGAATGAGGTTTCCTGACATTTGACCGAAGACATTTGCATTGCGGTTTGTTGTGCTTTTTCATGCTGCGGGGATGGGCTAGATCGGAAGAGCGTCG
>JBBWWE010000304.1:0-5954 GCA_050256595.1 Planctomycetota bacterium | reverse complement strand
GGATGCAAACGTTGGTCGGTTCCTGGAAGAAGGCGAGTGATTCGGTTCCCCCTTCCCGGCCCACGCCGCTTTCCTTGAGGCCACCGAAAACGGTCCGAAGATCACGCTTCATCCAGCAGTTGACCCACACCGTTCCCGCCTCGAGTTTTTCCGAGACTCGCAGCGCGCGATCGATGTCGCGGGTCCAGACACTGGCCGCCAGTCCGTAGCGGACGTCATTTGCAATTTCGATAGCGGCGTTCTCATCATCGAAGCCGATGATGGTCACCACCGGTCCGAAGATCTCCTCCTGATTGGTTCGGGCATTGGATTCGAGTCCGGTCACCACTGCCGGTGACAGGAAGTAGCCTTCACTGCAGCGGCCCGAGGGTGCGGCGCGTTCACCACCGCACAGGATGGTGCCGCCTTCCTCGGCTGCCACGCCAAGGCACCGCTCTACCTTGTCGCGGTGGGCCGCGGAAACGAGAGCGCCGACCTCGGTCGACTCATCGAGTGGATCACCAATCTTCATCGAGCAGGCCTTCTCCACCAGTCGCCGCGTGAACTCCTCCTCGATGCTCTTTTCGACCAGGATTCGAGAACCGCACAGGCAGATCTGGCCCTGGTTGGAGAAAGCGGCGCTCGTTGCGCCCTCGATCGCCTCATCGAGGTCGGCATCGGCAAACACAACGGTCGGGTTCTTGCCGCCGAGTTCGAGCAAGGTCTTCTTGAACATCGGTGCAGCGGTGGTGGCGATCGATGCACCGGTGGCAGTGCCGCCGGTGAAGGAAAGTGCCGGGATCTGCGGGTGTCCGACGATGGATGCGCCCGCTGTCGATCCGGAGCCGTGCACGATGTTGAGAACACCGGCCGGGAAATCGATCTTCTGCGCGGCGCGAGCGAGCAGATCTGCAGTTGCCGGGGTCAACTCCGATGGTTTACCGACGACGGTGCAGCCAGCTGCGAGTGCCGGCGCGATTTTCCAGGTGAAGAGATAAAGTGGCAGGTTCCACGGCGAGATGCAGCCGGCGACTCCGATCGGTTTATTGACGGTCACGTTCCACAGGTCGTCGCCGGGTAGTCGCGTGCGATACGCATCGTCTTTCTGGTAACGCGCTGCGCCGGCGAAGAAGCGCAGGTTGGCTGCGGCTCTCGGGATGTCGACGTGACGAGCCGCGGTGATCGGCTTGCCGTTATCGATGCTCTCGGCTGTGGCGAGTTCGTCGAGGTTCTCCTCGATGGCTGCGGCCAGTTGCTCGAGGTGTGAACTTCTCGTATCGGCGGAAAGTTGTGACCAGTGCGGCAGGGCGCGGCTGGCTGCGGCGACGGCCAGATCGACATCAGCAGCGCTACCGGCAGCGATGGTGCCGAGGGCTTCGCCGGTGGCCGGTTCGATATTATCGAGCACGGCGCCATCACTGGCGGCGACTCGCTCTCCGTCGATGAAGTGCAGCACCTTGCTGATGGTGTCGCGATCCATCCGGCTCCTTCCCAGGTGGTCGATCTGGTGGTCGATTCTAGATGACGTTGAGACGTCCGCCATCCACTGGCAGACAGACTCCACTGATGTAGGAGGCCGCCGGAGAACAGAGGAACGCCACCACCGTACCGATCTCCTCGGCAGTGGCAAATCGGCCCAGCGGAATGCTGTCGATCCAGTCGCTGGCAACCTGCTGAGCCGTGGTTCCCTGAGCGGCAGCGCGCTTCTCCATCAACTGGGAGAGTCGAGCGGTGTCGGTGAATCCGGGCAGAACGCTGTTGACGGTGATGCCATCGGGTCCGAGTTCCTTGGACAGTGTTTTGGCCCAGGAAGCAACGGCTCCGCGGGTGGTGTTGGAAACACCCAGGTTGGGGATCGGTTCTCGCACCGAGGTCGAGATGATGTTGACGATGCGTCCGTATCCACTTTCTTTCATCCCCGGGACCACGATCTGGGCGAGACGATGATTTCCGATGACGTGTCGCTGGATGGCTGTCAGGAACTCATCGGGGTCGGCATCGAAGATCGGTCCGCCAGGGGGGCCGCCAGAGTTGTTGACGAGGATGGAAAAACTACCGTTGTCATCGATGTGCGACTGCACTGCTGCGGCGAGTTGATCGGGCTGATCGAAGTCGGCGACGATGCGGCAATGGCCAGCACCGGGAAGTGTCTCCAGTGCTGCATCGAGATCGTTTTCGTTGCGGGCACAGAGGGTGACCTGTGCTCCGATGTCGGCGATAGCGCGAGCGCACTCGAGTCCGATACCGGCACTGCTTCCACAGACAAGAGCGGCCTTACCGTCGAGCTGGATCTGCATCTTCAATTCTCTCCGTTCATTCGACACTCAGGAGCGCATCTCCGAGGGCACTTTCGATCGGTGTGATCCCGAGACCCGGATCGCTTGAGGCTGCCATCCGCCCGTTGACTCGTTTCGGCGCTCCATCGGCGATGGGAACGGTAACATACGAGTTGAAATCGGTGGCGGTCAGCAGCAGTTGAGGGGGAGTGCTGTGGGCCAGGTGGGCGATCGCTGCGGTGACGATGTCACCGCCCCAGGCATCCTCGATGGTCATGATGAGGCCCAGGTCCACGCACAGATCACGGGCTTGCCGCGCTCGGGTCAGGCCTCCGAACTTCGAGATCTTGATGTTGACCCCATCCATCGCGTCATCGGCGTGGGCCCGCATCAGTACATCGATCCCGTCGATCACCTCGTCGAGCACGAAGGGGTGATGGGTGTTTCGACGCACAGCCAGGCACTCATCGTAACTCTCACAAGGCTGTTCGATGGTGACATCCAGGTTCTTCACCGCCTTCACCACTCGCATCGCTGCATGCTGGCTCCAGCCGGTGTTGGCATCGGCGATGAGGATGTCGGATGGTTTGAGAATTTCTCGCACCTGATGGATTCGTTCGATGTCGACATCGGGATCGCCGCCCACCTTCAACTGAAAGCGAGTGTATCCTTCTTCTCGATAGCCACGCACCTTGTCACTCATCGCCACCGGATCTTCCTGGGAGATGGCACGATAGAGGACAAAGTCATCGCCGTGGCAGCCACCGAACAAGGTGCTGATGGGTACACCGGAGGATTGCCCCAGGATGTCCCAGCAGGCGATGTCGATGGCGGACTTGACGTAGGGATGGCCTTTGAGGCAGGCATCCATCTTCTGGTTGAGAAGCACCAACTCGCAAGGATCCTCACCGATCAACTGAGGTGCCAGGAAAGCGATGCCGGTGCGGGCTCCCTCGGCGTATGCCGGCAAGTAAGCAGGCCCGAGTGGACACACTTCACCATGACCGGTGATGCCCTCATCGGTTTCGATGCGGACCACGGTACTGTCGAACACGTCGACCGATTTGCCCCCGGACCAGCGGTACGATCCCTCGACCAGGGGAAGGTCGACCTGGAAGGTCTGAATGCGACGAATTTTCACGACACCTCCAGCGAAACGAGAATTTCCGGGCCCGCGATGAGCCCCGTACCACCATGGCTTTACAGGAGACCCCTCGATCTGACAACCGTTTGGCCATGGAACGGCTCCACGGGGCCATTGCAGGTCGATTCGCGCTCTCTTCCCTGGTTGTGAGGAGGTGGGTGTCGTGGTGTCATCCGGGGGTCTCTGACTAGGAGGTATCTCAGATGGACCGCAGGACCTTCGTCACCACCGGTATCGCTGCAGGAACTGCCCTCGCCCTGGGAAAATCGCCGCTCGCCTTCACAACCGGGAAACCCGATGAAATCCGGGTTGCCGTTGCCGGGATTCGCAATCGAGGTTGGGCTCATGTCCAGGGTCTTAACCGCCTCGAGGGAGTGCGAGTGGTAGCTCTGTGTGATGTCGACCAGGGAATCCTCGAGAACCGTCAGCGAGAACTGGCAGAGAAAGGCACCGAGACACAGATCTACCGCGACTTCCGTGACGTGCTGGCACGCGATGACATCGATGTGGTGTCGCTGGGTACACCCAATCACTGGCATGCGATGCAGACGGTGTGGGCCTGCGCTGCGGGCAAGGATGTCTACGTCGAGAAACCGGTGAGCCATAACGTCCGTGAGGGACGTTTGATGGTGGAAGCGGCCAAACGTCATGGTCGAATTGTCCAGGCTGGAACCCAGTCACGGTCATCGTCTGCGATTCGTGACGCCATCGCCTGGATGCACGAGGGCCACATCGGCAAGCCAACACTGGGCCGAGGTCTTTGCTACAAGCCGCGTACTTCCATCGGCAAAGTCGATGGACCGCGTGATATCCCCAAGGGAGTTGACTACGACCTGTGGGTCGGTCCTGCTCCGATGAAACCGTTGAGTCGTCGCCAGCTCCATTACGACTGGCACTGGGATTTCGATACCGGCAACGGCGATCTCGGCAACCAGGGAATTCACCAGATGGATCTTTGTCGCTGGGCGCTCGGTTACGATCGGATGCCGGATCGGGTCATCGGTTACGGTGGCCGCTTCGGTTATGACGATGATGGCAACACGCCCAACACCCTTGTTTCGGTACTCGACTATCCCGAAGCCCCCATCATCTTCGAGGTGAGAGGACTGCCGCGGGACCTGGCTGCCCAGAAGAAGAACTGGGGTGGCAGCATGGATCGTTACCTCGGAATGACCATCGGCGCGGCGGTTCACTGCGAAGAGGGCACCCTTTTGCTGCCCAACTACTCCAGTGCTCGCGTTATCGACCATTCCGGAAAGGTCATCAAAGAGTGGCGGGGGGCTCAGGATCATTTCCAGAACTTCATCGATGCGGTGAGATCGAGAGATGCTTCGCAACTGAACGGTCATATCGAGGATGGACATCTTTCCAGTGCGCTCTGTCATCTGGGGAACATATCTTTCCTCAGAGGCGAGTCGGTGTCTCCCGGGCAAGCAATGGGCAAGATCACCTGGCCCACCACCTCGCCAGCAGATCTGGAACGAGTGGTCGCACACCTGAAGGCGAACGGAGTCGATTTCGCCTCGACCGGGATCGTTGCAGGAAAAATGCTGGAGATGGATTCCGAGAACGAGAGTTTCGTCGGAGACGACGAGGCCAATGCGATGCTGTTCCGGTCCGGTCGTGCCGAGTACGTATTCCCCGATGAGGCGTAGGAGATGAGTCATAGCGAGGGACTGAACCTGGATCGCCGTGATCTTCTCAGGGGGTTGCTGGCTACTGGCGGATTACTGTCGGCAGCACCGCATCTGTTGTGGGCGGATGAACCGGAGGAGTTACCACCGGCACAGTTTCGCTTCGGCCTGGTCACCTACCTGTGGGGGCAGGACCTCTCTTTACCTCGGCTCATCAACAGTTGCGAATCCTCCGGCCTGGGAGCGGTGGAACTACGCACCACCCACGCCCACGGGGTCGAGCCGAGCCTCGACAAGAAGCAGCGAGCCGAGGTCAAGGCACGTTTCGATGATTCTTCCGTCACCTGTATCGGCATCGGTGGCAACGAAAAGTTACATCATGCCGATCCGGCCCAGTTGAAGGCCGCGATGGATGCTACACGTGCTTTCCTGAAATTGAGTGTCGATATCGGTGGCAGCGGAGTGAAGGTCAAACCGGATCATTGCCCCCAGGGAGAAGAACGAGAAAAGACCATCGAGAGGATCGGCAAGTCGCTGCGGCAACTGGGCAAGGAAGCCGCCGACATGGGGCAGGAGATTCGACTCGAGGTGCATGGTTCCTGTGCACCATTGCCGCTGATCGAACGGATCCTGGAGATCGCTGATCATCCGTCGGTGGGCGCGTGCTGGAACTGCAACGACAGCGATCTTTCCGGCGATGGCATCGAGAAGAACTTTGGCAGAGTTCGAGATCGTTTGGCTCGCACCCTGCATGTGCGTCGTCTCGACGAGAAACGTTACCCCTACGACACTCTGTTCGGTCTGCTGCGTGCGGCGAAGTGGGACGGCTGGATGCTGCTGGAGGCGCATGACCGCCCGCCGGAGGCGAGAGTCGAAGCACTACGAGCCCAGGGAGCATACTTCGCAGCTTTGGCCGGCAAG
>JBBWWE010000303.1:0-3546 GCA_050256595.1 Planctomycetota bacterium | reverse complement strand
ACCGTCTGATCCGATTTCGGACTGGAAGTTGTTGTCGTCGATGTGCAGTAGATTGCTCGCCATGAGATCTCCTATTTCAAACGAGAGGCGCAGGGTTCCAGCGGGCTGCGTGATACCTTCACGCCACTGTTTCTTCTTCGTTATTTTCTTCTGCTTGATCGGTACCTGGTTCGGTGGAACTGTGGCTATCCTGCGAACTGCTGGGAAGCGGGAATCGCTCTCCAGGTTCGCCGTCTACGGGACGCCAGGTCTGAATGGTATCTTCACCCGGTTGCCATGAGAACCAGCCGATGCACCCCTCCACTTCTCCGAGGAACTCCAGAGTAGCCGACGAGGTGTGCGCGATGGTTCCGCCCAGGGTCTGCACTTCTTCACGCAATTCAGTGAGGTGTGCAGCGAGTTCTCTCAATTCTTCCTTGAGGATCGCAACCGGGGGGGAGTCATCGGAGTCACGTCCACGACCTGGCTTCTTGCACTGTCCCACGATCTGTTCCTTGCGCTCCATCACTTTGACCAGATCGGCACCGATTCGCTCCAGGAGCGGGATTCGAGCCACGACCTCGGGCAGTTTCATGATAGGAGGACTATCGGTCGATAGATCAGGCATCGTCACGTTCCCTCGTTTTTCCTGGCGGCGTGGCAGTTTAACAGCTTGGCACGAATAGAGGCTCCTCATCAGGAGCGACTCCGTCTCCAGTTCACGTTAGTCATCTGCTTGCCGAGGTGCAATGAAGCCGAGATTTTTCAGCTCCCGGATTGGATAGTCTGCGGACAAAAAACAGGCAAAATATACTTGCAAGACGGGAGATCAGATGGGACAGCCGATTGCTATAGGGCGCTGGACTGCGCATATCATCGAATGCGGTGGCTTGCATCTCGATGGAGGAGCGATGTTCGGGTCCGTTCCCAGGGTTGTCTGGGAACGATGCATCGAACCTGATGCCGAACATCGTATTCCTCTCGCCACCCGTTTGCTTCTTCTCGAAGATTCCGAATCGGATCGCGTTGTGATTGTAGATGCAGGAGTGGGCGATAAGGAGGATTCTTCTTTTCGGGATAGATTTGCGGTATCGCTGCCACAAGGAGAAGGTGAGCCTCCTTTGTGCAGAGCCATCCGTAACGCCGGAGTGGATCCAGATCGGGTTACCGATCTGATCATCACTCATCTACATTTCGACCATGTCGGCGGAGCGACCACTCTCGATGAATCAGGAAATTCCACTCCAGTATTTCCCTCTGCGACTCACTGGGTGCAGCAGGCCAACTGGAACACCGCCATCGATCCCAACCTACGGGAAAAGGCGTCCTATGTGCCTCGGAACATCGAACCTCTCGAAGGAACCCGACTCGAAAAACTAGATGGTGATGGAGAGATCATGCCGGGGATTACTCTCGAGAGGGTCGATGGCCATACTCTGGGTATGCAGACCCTGAGAGTGGAGGGGGGAGGTCAGGTCCTGCGTTACCTCGCAGATCTCGCTCCCACACGCCACCATCTGAGGGTCGCCTGGACGATGGGATACGACATCAGCGCCATCACTACGGTCGAGGAGAAGTCCCGGATTCTGGCCGCGGCGCTCGAGGAGCAGGCGATTCTGGTGCTGGAACACGATCCACATTCGGCCACCGCCAGAATCGAGATGAAAAACGGAAAGATCGGGCCCGTGGTGGAGTGACGAGTCGATTTCCGCGCTGGCAGCCGGTCTCAGAGGCCGAGGCGGGAGGCACCGCTATAGCAGTTGAGTCCAGTATTCCCGGCGAATCCACACAGGATCATTCCCGCTCCTCGCGCCGTCTCGACCGCAAGGCTCGATGGGGCACCAACTGAGACCAGGGCAGCAAAGCCAGCGACGGCGGCCTTCTGGACGAGTTCAAAACTGGCTCTGCCGCTGACCGCACAGGTCAGCCCGATCGCAGGAAGTAATTTTCGACTGGCAAGAGATCCGACCAGTTTGTCGAGCGCATTGTGTCGGCCGACATCTTCTCGCACCGTGATGACGTCTTTACCCTCTTCCCAGGCACCCGCAGCATGAACTCCTCCGGTGCTCTCGAAGAGACTCTGGGCTGCTCGCAATTGATCTGGAAGCGTTGCCAGCCATGCAGGGTCGAGATCCAGTTTTTCGGTAACCTGGGGAACCCTGGCGACGACATCTTCCATTCGGGTTCGTCCGCAAATCCCGCAAGCACTGGTGCCGAGACCTACGCGTGTCACCACCGAGATATCGGGTTTCGATCCATCGCGAAGTGTAGCCGTGACGACATTGAGAGGCTCCTCGACATCACCGTCGGTGCAGTGAGAAATCCCTGCAGGCATTTCCGCTGGCGCAAGAAGACCCTCTGCCACCAGAAAACCGACAGCGAGGTCGAAGTCATCTCCGGGAGTACGCATCGTTGTTGCGATGAGTTCGTCATGGGATCCAACGTCGTCGATCCACTGTAGACGGATCTCAAGAGGCTCCTCGACAGCGACCTCATCGAGGCCACGAGGGGAGCGCCCAGGTCTGGTTCTGCGAACCGGTAACCGGATCGAAGGCCTGTGAGTTGGTTGGGAAGGTTCCTGGTCACGTTGGGTCATATCCCGAACTCCTCCGAGGTGCCAGGATTCTGCTGGCACCTCCGAAGGATAACGGTCGATCACCCGTGAACCTACTGAACTCCTGGCAGGAGAGATTCCCCTTCTTCCCACACGAGTCGATCGATGCCGACCGCCTGGGGAAAGAGATCCCTGAGAACACTGGCGTTGAGGAGATCGTCATCGAAGTACCAGTTTCGCTTGGGCGGCTTGTAGACGCCTGATTTTCCCCAGCGTTCGGTTGCAACGCGACTCTCGAACAGGTTGATGAAGGCTCCGTTGATGTTCGCAGCTGTGTTTCCGCCCCATCTTTCGTGGAAGCGGGGCAGGTTTTCGAGACCACCGGAGTAGTCTCCGCCACCGTCCGGAGTACGGACGTTGCCGGTGATGATGGCCATGTTGTAGGTGGTCTCTTCGGCTGAATCGAAATCGTCGTAATCATCGCCAGGTTCGCGACTGTCGTCCCACTCGTTGGAAAGCAAGTTCACCGCATCGCTGATCACGGCGGCGGTCTTCTTGTTGGTGGTATTGAAGTCACCCTGCACATAGATCGGATTCTCGCTCACGAAGAGCAGATCAGCAGGAAGCTGTTCACCATCAGTCAGACGGATTCCTTCAAACCAGTTGTTTGCAATGCCTGGATCCCAGTTTGCGGGTTCCGGTTCCGGTGAACGATAGGCATAGACCTGGTGAATGTCGTTGTCGGGATTGCTGTCGGAGTTTGCGGAATTGACGTAACTCTGGAAGTCACTGTCGGAGAGATCAATTTCAGTCAGGGGGACATATGTTTCCTCCCTGGCGTCGTACATATCCCAGTTGCTCTCACTGATGGCTCCAGAGACCTGGCTGGTGATATCCAGTTCGACTCCGTTGACCACGTGATAGATACGATCATTGTGTATCACGAGGTCTGCACTGGTGCGGTAGTGACCATCGTTGGCAATTGAGCCGATTTCAGGTGCGTTCTGATTCAA
>JBBWWE010000302.1:0-8489 GCA_050256595.1 Planctomycetota bacterium | reverse complement strand
CAAACTCTCCGGGACCAGACTCGATGGCCAGAACCTCGGAAAACTGGATGGTACTACCCGGTTCGACATCACGCAGGTCCACGAACAGGATCTCTCCTTCTTGTACCCGGTATTGACGTCCACCGTCGCGAATGATCGCGTGCATGTCTCCTCTTTCTCGACGCTGACAACAAGTCAGCGGTATTGAATCTTCCACTGCTCGTGTGACCATCCCTGGCCTTCGAGCACCACAATTTTCTGACCATATTCGGCCTCAAGAGCTCGCAGATCCTCACTGCA
Source organism: Planctomycetota bacterium (assembly GCA_050256595.1). Lineage (GTDB taxonomy): Bacteria > Planctomycetota > UBA8108 > UBA1146 > UBA1146 > UBA1146. The sequence continues at coordinate 8,210 of JBBWWE010000302.1, read as the reverse complement.
TCGCCCCTGGAGAAACTCCAGGACCGGTTCGCCCACCGTGATGAGAGCCTCATCCGTGGTGGCGTCCGCCATTCCCTGGCGCAACTCCCTGATCACTCCGGTGGCAACGCTACGGGCGCTGCGCACGGTTCCTCGGCCCCTGCATGCCGGACAAGTCTCTCGAGTTGCCCGATCCTTCGAGACGCCGATCCTCTGCCTCGTCAGTTCCAGCAGACCAAAACGAGAGAGTTTTGCAAACCAGGTCTTGGCCCGGTCATGACGAACAAACTCCCGAAAGGACTCTTCCAGCGCCTGACGATTCTGCTCCTCGACCATGTCGATGAAATCGCACACCACCACCCCGCCAATGTCGCGGAGGTGCAATTGACGCGCAATCTCCCTGGCAGCCTCGAGATTGGTGTGCAGAGCAGTGCTCTCCAGATCCTTCTCGGACGTGTTGCTTCCCGAGTTCACATCGATGGCGACGAGAGCTTCCGTCTCATCGATGACCAGAGAACCTCCACTGGCCAGAGGAACCTTCCGATCGTAGATGGAATCGATTTGTGGTTCAACACCGAACTCCAAGAATAGCGAGGACTTGGCGTCGTGAAGGCGGATCGGTTGCGGGTCTCGAAGCATCAAATCTTGCTGGTACTGGCCGAATTTCTCGGCAATCCCAGGATCGTCGATCACCACCTCTTCGATCTGATCGCTACAGAGATCACGTACCGTCCTCAACAGTAGATCTGCCTCCTGGTGGAGTAACGCCGGTCCCCGTCCAGCCGCCGCGCTGTCGCAAATCTCGATCCAGATCTTTTCCAGATCGCGCACCTCCCGGGCCAGTTGTTCCCGGTCCAGATCTTGACCGGCAGTGCGAACGATGACCCCGGCATTGCCCACGGCAGGCAATCCCTCCACATGAGAGCGGAGACGCTCCCGATGCTCCTCATCGACGATCTTCTTGGAAACTGCTGGCCGATCAAGTCCTGCCAGCAGTACGGTGCAACGACCAGGAAGACCGACATATGTGGTCACGGTGGGTCCCTTTTGACCGATCGAATCCTTGGTGACCTGGACCAGCACCTCCTGTCCCGACCGTAGCAAGTCCTGGATCGGACCTTCCCCACGAGTGCGGACGGTACTTTCCCCGAATTGATCGACGGGCACCGCATTCGCTCCCTCGTAGGCCGGATGGACATCCGAAACGTGTAGGAACGAGGTGCGGCTTTCACCGATATCGATGAAAGCGGCCTGGATCGCCGGTTGAACGTTGACGACCCGCCCGAGGTAAATGTTTCCGCGAATCCGGGTGATTCCCTGAAACTCCTGATGGTACTCCCAGAGCAGCCCATCGGTATCGATGACGGCTACCTGTAGTTGCTCTGAATCTCGATTCTGAACGAGCAGTCGCATCGGCAACCTCGAGGGATTGACCACGGACATGGTGCCATGGCGGGGAGAAAAAATGCCAAAACTGAGGATTTCGGATCCCCAGCACCTCTCCACGATATCGTCAAGAAACGGAGGGTCCAGCAGACCCGGGGAATGCATCGAATGATTTCGCTGTCGGGGACACCTGTGGAGCGGATGAGAAAGAGGGCCGGATCGGCTCAACGTGCCGATCCGACCCCCTCCAAACGTCTGATTCGGGCGGATCTAGCCCTGTCCTGGTTCCGACGCGGAATCGGTAGTAGAACCGACTTCGTCGTCACTATCTTGCTGATCAGAACCGTCACCCTCGTCACCATACTTGCCACGGAAGTAATCCCAGCGTTGCGCTTCCTTCAGCGCTTGCTGGTAGATCTCATCGCTGACCTCACTGGTCTTGATGATTCTCGGAGTGACGAGGATCAACAGGTGCTGGACGTCTGACTGACGCCGTCTCCACTTGAACAGTTCTCCGATATAAGGAATCTGGGAGAGGCCTGGCAATCCAGACTCGATCTCGATGCGGCGTTCGGTATGCAAACCACCGATCACTGCTGTTTGGCCATCACGAACTCGCAGGTAGGTGACCACCGTTTGACTGCTCTCCCGAGGTAGATCGATGAATGCGGATGTGCCACTTCCAGGATCACTGAAACGAAAACGATCAAATCCGGGGATGTCCGAGGTGTTGCCCACCAATGTCGAGACCTTGGGAATGACGTTCATGTAGATCATGTCGGTATCCGGAATGACATGCGGCGAAACGTACAGTGTGAATCCAACATTGACCGGCGAGCGATCATTCTCATCGATGGAGACGGTCACGTTTCCATTTTGATCCTGCTGCACTTTCTGAACCGCGAATGGAACCTCTTCACCAACAAAGATGGTCGAAGGATAATTATCAAGAGTGGTCAAGAATGGCTGCTGGACGATCTTCGAGTTCTCATCATCCTTCACCATCGAAAGCAACAACTGGGTCTGGGCGAAATCGAGAACACCAAGAGCCTGGTAAGGAAGCCCGATCGATTGCATGTTGCCGATGTCAAATGGCCAGGTTCCACCGTTGGCGACGACGGATCCGGGATAAACGGGTCCCGCTATCGGATCGACGATTGGACCGGTGCTGGAAAGATCCGGGAACCCAGATAACGGTGAGGATGCACGAGCAATGAGACGTAACCCGTCACGTCCGGGGGTATTCGGATCATCCAGTTTTAATCCAGCCTCGAGGATGTCGTCACTGGTGGTTGAGATGAACTTCACCTCGATCTGGACAAGAGCTGGTTCAACATCAATCTCGTCGATGATCGCCTTGATCTCATCGAGGCGAGGAGCGACATCCTTGACGATGAGGGAGTTGGTCTTGACGTCAAAATCCATGTCTCCACCCGCCGACAGTGCCTTGCGCAGTGCTTTCAGCAGGGTGAATTCCCTCTCGGGATCCGCCGAAACATCACGAGCAACGTTTCCGGCTTGTTTCTCGATATCAGAGATGATGGCGATGTATTGCTCGGGAGGACGTATGTAACGCAAACGAAAAATACGTGTTTCCAGTTGCTGCTCGAGATTTTGCGGAGAAACAATACGAAGAATTTCACTGATCCCACGTCTCTCACTCACCACAACATAGCCAGCAGTCTTGACGATGGTCTTCAGAGCTTCGCGCCAGGGAACATCTCTAAGGGTCAAACTGACTTTTCCATCCACATCTTCGGCAATCACGATGTTGGCACCGGATTGCTTTGCAAGCAGATCGAGAACCACTGCAAGATCAGCATTCTGGAACTCGATGTTGATGGATGGAGGCTGGGTGAAGCGAATCAAACGATCGCTCACCTCGACGATCACACAATTGGTCTCACGTGCGATAACCCCGAGAGCAGCTCTCCAGTCGATCGCCTCCAGGGACAGAGTCACCAACTCTTCGACCTGGGGATCGACCACGATGTTGACATCGACCTGCTCGCTGATCTGGGCCAGAACCTCAGCGAGATCCTTCTCCCTGACATCGATGGTGACCAGATCTATTCTGGAAACGGAAACCTGTACGGCTTCGAGACCCGTGGTCCCGAGAAGCGCGACAAAAAGAGCCGCAATGATCGAAAAGTTTCTCATCTGCTGTTTCCTCCCGTATGGGACAGGATTCTTTGCTCGACGGACCAGGGAACTCCCTGGCCTCTCACATTGAATTATCGGCATCAGACGACAGGTCCTTGAATGCCGCTTCTCGGAGGCGCAGAGGTACTTCCTCGGCCCCCAGTCACCTAAAATCGACTGAATCGGTGAGTGATCCGTTCTCCCTTGTAAAGAATCACGATGCGATCCCTCAGGATCAGATCGAGACGTCCATCGAACACATCTCCCCCTTCGGGAACCCAACGTCCATCGATGATGGCGTGGGAACCATCCGGGGAGACAACGACACCTTCGACACTCACATTATTGGCCAGAAACTCACGGACGATGTCACTACGTTGCTGTAACTGGTCGGCCGCCTGGACGACCAGAGTCGACGCTGTCGTGTAAGAATCGCCCATTTCTTCGATACTGAAAGCGAGTGAACTGACCTCACCGTGCAAACGATCAACGATCGTGAAGTTCTGATCTTCAAACGCTTTCTTCATCGATTCCATCTTGGAGCGAGCCTGCTCGTAGAGGTAAGTGACACGAATCTGTTCGATTCCATCTTCGACCTCATCGAGCCTCTCCATAATTGAACGGAGTTCTCCTGCCAGTTCCGGCTGATCAAAACGGGCAATGGTGCTACCGATATTCTCGATGACGCCATACGCTTCCATCGCCGTGGACTCGTCGCGATTTCGCAATGCGTATTCGACCCTGGACATCGCTTCTCGAGCATCTGCCAGCGCTTTTTGTTGTTGTCCCATCGAGAAAGGACCGATGAAAACGGTCTTGTTCTGATTGCCACTGCGACTCCAGGGTCCAGTGAATGGATCCCTCGTCATCACGGACGAGAGCGTGTATCTCTCGAGTCGCAGTGAAGAACGGACGAATCGTGTGTCACGCGTGAACTTTTCCAGAACCGGAAACTGCTGGACCGCACGCGCGATGTTCATCCCGTGAGAAGCTGCGCGCTCCAGGAACTCGAATGCCGTCGTGCGGTCACCGCTGGCTGCATGAGCCTCTGCCAGCAACAAAGATGCGATGGCTACCTCGCCACCGAATGCTGCGTACTCCTCGTACTTTCGCATCGCCTCCTGGAGATGGGCCCCATCTCCGAATTGATCTTCGAGGTTGCGATGAACAAGACCCAGCGTGATGTGGTAATCGGCAAGGTAAGGACGTAAGGCGACCAGTTCGCGCAGTTGATCGAGCGCACGAGTCCAGTTCGAGCGGTGAATATCGTCAGAGGAGAAACGCCTCAAATCGGCAACTCTGAGTTCTTCTTGCTGCAAACTGAGAGCACTACGGCTTTCAAGCGAAGGTGGAGTCGCCTCGACCACTTCGAGAACCTCTTCAGAAAATCCAACGATTTCCTCGGGCACTTCGAAAACAACTTCTTCAGTCTCATCGAGTTCTTCGAGGGTCTCGACTGGCTCAGAAAGAAACTCTGCAACCGTTGTTTCGAGCACGGTATCAATTTGCGCTGCTTCGACCGATTCCTCTACCAGGTCACTGAAGTCACCATCGACATCGAACTCCTCGATCACACTGATTTCATCGAAAACAGGTGTTCTTTCGGATACTGCGAGTTCATCAGCGACCGGAATCTGTTCCAGAAGTTGCTGCTGAGATTCCTCGTCAACGTCATCTTCCACCGATGTGTCAACCTCTACCGAAGTATCCGCAGAAAAGTCCGAGGTTGGGACTTCTTCGAGTTCTGGTACGACTTCGTCGGTCTCTGAAGCCTGTTCGAAGAAATCGGTGATGAACTCGACACCCTCATCTGAGAGTTGTGGGTATTCAGTGTCCTCGACTGTTTGCTGTACGGAAACGTTAACAGCCACGAGATCAACTTCTGATGTCTCAAGATCTTCGAAGTGAAACTCCACAGTCTCGTCCCAGAAGTCGAACTCATAGTCAGAATCGCTGAAAGGGTCCACCACTTCTTCACCTGTCCAGATCGTTTGTTCCTGGCAATCAGGATCCTCGTACAACTGGAAGGACTCGGGATCCTCGTCAGTGAACTCCGCTACGGAAGCTTTGGCACCCGTGACGAACTCACCACTGCTATCGATGGAGGACTCGAACTCCTCGAAAGAAGCCACGTTGGCATCGGCATGGACCGATTCCGGGTTACTTGTCTCGTCGTGTTTGAAACCAAATATCAACACCATGAAGATGCCGATAAGAATCGGGAGCAAGTGTTTTTGCTGGTTCACTGGATCTCCTCCATCTGGACCTGGGGTTCGTCATAGACGTATGTGGAGATCTCCACGGCAAGTTTCTTGATCGGATGTGAAGCCGAAACCAGATCTGGTCCCCCACCGGAGGGCAGCAACTCGATGCCATCAACTCGTAAGAAACGGGGATGGTTTTCGACACTATTGATGAATCGATGCAATTGAGCAAACTCGCCCAGCAACTCGAAGCGATACTTGTGGCGGATGAAATCCTGCTTCTGCGTCACAGTCACAGGTTTCCTCGAACGTTTTCTCATCGATCGAATCGTGGTGTTCTTGAGTTCAAGCGGTTCGGCACCCTGGATGACGAGACCTGCATCACGACTGAGTCTGGTGATGGTATCGACGAAAGCATCGCGTAGAACTTCATCCTTCTCGGGAAGAATGGCGGTGTATTCCCTGACGATTTGCGAGAGGGTCTGTGCCTTTTCTTGCATCTCTGGGATACGAGCGATCTTTTCCTGGGCTGAAGCCTGACGCGAATCCAGCTGGAAGAGTTCAGTGTTGATTTTTGAATTATCCGAGCTGAGACCCCAACCGATGGCGAACTCACCACAGAAGACCAGGCCGCAGAGCGCAGCGACGATCAGTAGTTGTTTCTTTTCATCAAAGTTCATTTTGCCTCGTTACTCTTCTTCGGGGTCTCTACAACCGGAGGATCCTGAAGAGGTTTCAGGTCAATTCCGATGCTCGAACGGAAATGTGCCGGTTCCTCTTCGGTGGACTCGACCTTTTCCCAGGAAAGTGGGGTGAAGCCGAGAAAGTCTCCAAAGAAGGAATCAGGCATCGAACTGACATCGACAAGATTTGCGTAGAAACGTTGATCCTCACTCAATGCTTTCCTGAATCGGGTGAACACCTGTGGATCGTTTCCGAGAGCAACACAATCAAGGATGACTCTTCCACCTGATTGCGTGGTATTCGGATCCCAGCGGTACTCACCATCATCAAGGACATCAACAGCGAGTGACGTGATCCAGATATCATCCGGAATCAGTGACAGCATCTGGTCCAGTTTCGGAGCCCAGAGGATTCGACGGGTTTTGATCTGGATGATGGATTTTTCGCGCAGGCGGTAGTAATCGATGTCGGACTGGATCCGATCGACTTCCTGAGCGCGATCCTCGAGCACCGAAACCAGGGCCGTCTGAGTCTCCGCCTTTGCTTCCAGTGTTCCCTGTGCAATCCACAACCAGATGATTCCGATGGCCCCGAGGGCAACTGCGGCCACTCCCGTGAGCACGGAGAAAAACACCGTGCGTGGGGTACTGGCGGCTCGTTGCAGTTCGGCGGGCAACAGGTTGATCTTGATCAAGGTGAGATCCTTTCCTCGCGCGCCTAGACGCAGTCCTGAAGACGAGAACCGAGACCAATCGCGATCGGCAACTGGCTCAGGTGCTCTGTAAAGGCTTCGACATCCACGAGATCTTCACGGACTTTGATGGACTCGAGCGGATTCCAAGTTTTGACCTCGCGGTCGAAGATCCTCTCGAAGGTCTCCTGGAGATCAAGAGTGCGGCTTGCTCCACCACTGACGTAGACTTCCTCCACCCGGTGGTCGAATTGGTTCTCGAAGTAATCAAAGGAAAGTTGGATCTCACCGGCAATTTCATCGAGAACGGGCTGGACGGCTGTCGCCACCATTTCTTCGTTTCCCTGGGGTGCGCACTTCAGTTCCTCAGCTTCGGCTTCATCCAGATGCTCTCTACGAGAGATCGCTTCGGTGAGGTCTCCACCTCCCAGGTAGATCTCACGAGAAAAACTGGAGATGTTGCCGCGCAAGATGTGAATGTTCGTCTTACTTGCTCCTACATCGACCAGGGCAACGGCCTTGTCGGGATCTTCTGATCTGACACCTATCCCGTTTCGCATCTCGAATGAGTTGCTAAGAGCGAACGAATCGATATCGATGGCAACCGGCACCAGGCCGAGATCCTGGACCTGGTCGATGTGGTCATGCAGAAGATCTTTTTTGACGGCAACCAGAAGACTCTTCATATCGGTGGAATCGCCCGACTCATCTTCTGAAGACTCGAGACGCTGACCATCGATACAAACCTCGTCACGATCGAAGGGGATGTATTTGTCAGCCTCCAGACGAAGCGTTTCTGGTAACTCATCATCATCGAGTTCTGGCAAAGTGATGTAGCGAACGACAACCGAGCGCCCGGAAACTGCGGTCACTACCTTACGACTTCGTATTCCCGATTCTCTCAGAACCGCTTTGACCGTATCGATGGTCTCTTCGGGCGCCGGGATTCTGCCCCATCCGAACCCTGTGAGTTCGAGTCCATCGATCGTCTGGGTCAGTTCGACGACCTTGACCTCATCGGATCCGATATCGAGACCGACGAGTGACTTCTGTCGAGAAAACATGCCTTCGTGCCTCCCTGCCGCGCCATGCGGGCGCGCAACGGGGTCCTGCCGATCCACTTG
>JBBWWE010000301.1:0-5303 GCA_050256595.1 Planctomycetota bacterium | reverse complement strand
CGTGGCCATTTCACGCGATGGCGAACTGATGATTCCCAGAGGAGATGATCAACTCATCTGTGGTGATCACATCTACGTGTTCCTTCCCAGGAACAAGATAGCAGAGTTTCGCGCTATCGCCCACCCCGAGGTAGAGAAGGTAGAGCAGGTCTTCATCGTGGGAGCGACGCGATTGGGTATGGAAGTCGCCAAGAGGCTCGAGAGTGACATTAAGTCGGTCGTGCTGGTCGAAAAGGACAGAAAGTTGGCGGAGAAGGCCTCCGAGGAGCTGAAGAAAACACTGGTGTTGCACGGCAACATCACTGATTCCGATTTCGTCACAGAGAATCGGATTGGAGATGCTGACTATTTCCTTTCTCTGGAGAACGAAGATGCCGAGAACCTGACCAATGCGATGCTCGTCAACAAACTGGGGGTCAGGAGAATCCTGTTCAGGAGCGAGCAGGATCAATTTCAGCCGGTACTACAACAAGCTGCGGTGGGCGAGGCTGTGAATCCTCGACGGACCACCGTCAGTTCCATCTTGAGAGGTATTCGCCGCGGTCGGGTTGTGGCGGTTTCTCAAGTGGGTGAATCGGGAGCCGAAGCGCGCGAGTACGAAGTGACGGCAGATCAGGCGGTCTGCGGCAAGAAGATCAAGGATCTACATCTGCCCAAGGATTCGATCATCGGTGCGATCCAGAGAGACGATGAGATTTTTACTGCCGGAGGAGACTCCGTCATCCAGGAAGGTGATCACGTGATCATCTTCGCACTTCCCGCAGCCGTCGATGCCATCGAGAAGGTCTTCACGCGTCGTCGGGGGATTCTGCGTTGAGATTCCGAGCGATCCTCGCAGTTCTCGGTTTACTGATTCTCACCCTGTCCGGGGTGTTACTGATTCCTCTTGGTGTCGCATGGGGACTCGAATCTCAGTACGAATTGCCATCCTTCTACACTACCATCGGGATCTGCCTGGTTACGGGCCTGGTTCTGTGGGGAGCGAATCGGGGTTGCCAGAGAGATCTTCGTGCAAGAGAAGCTTTTGCGGTGGTGGGATTGGGCTGGGCATCGTTGAGTTTCTTCGGATCCTTGCCGTTCTGGCTGGCTCCCGGTGGTATTCCTGACCTGCTCGATGCGTACTTCGAGACGATGAGTGGCTTCACCACCACCGGAGCAACCATTCTCACCGACATCGAGGCCTTGCCTCCCGGACTTCTGTTCTGGAGGAGCCTCACCCAGTGGTTTGGTGGCATGGGAATCGTGTTGCTCACGGTTGCTGTTCTGCCATTACTGGGCTCCGGTGGAATTCAAATGATGCGGGCAGAGGTGCCCGGCCCGACCACCGAGAAATTAGCACCGCGGGTGGCTCAGACCGCAACGATGCTGTGGGGCCTTTATCTTCTTCTCACTGTTGTTGTTGCAGGACTGTTGCTACCGGTGATGGATTGGTTCGATGCGGTCACATTGTCTTTTTCTACACTGGCTACCGGAGGATTCTCGACCAAGAACGCGAGCGTTGCTCACTTTGATAGCGCATATGTCGATGCAGTGATCACGGCTTTCGTGTTGATCGCAGGTATGAGTTTCGTTCTTCATTATCGAGCGCTCTTTCAAGGGCGTCCGATGTATTTTCGCAACAGTGAGCTCCGTTTCTTTGTCGGTCTCATCGTCTTATCGATCATCTTTGTGACCTTGATGTTGCATCTGGGGACTTATCCTGACCGTATCGATAATGCTGAAAAGTACGGGACATTGGGTCAGTGTTTTCGATATGCCAGTTTCCAGGTGGCATCCATCGGCACGGGCGCTGGCTTCGTTACCGCCGATTACGATCACTGGCCCAACGCATGCAGGGTCGTTTTGATTGTTTTGATGGTCGTGGGAGGTTGTGCTGGGAGCACCGCAGGCGGAATCAAGATCTTCCGGGTCCTGACCCTGGTGAAATATGGTTTACGTGAAATTGCATTATTGATCCGACCCCATGCGGTACTTCCCATCAAGATCGGAGGGGATGCCATCGAGCGGGAAGTGATCGCCAGGGTGATAGGATTTCTTGCCCTATGGATGCTGTTATTCCTCGTTTCGTTACTGTTGCTCTCTTTCGTGCTGGATCCCGCCTGGTCGGAAGATGCCGGCAGCCTCTCGGCATCCAGTGCTCAGATGGTCAGCGGTGCCCTGGAAGACGATCATTTGCTCACCGCATTAGGGGCGACCCTGTCGACGATAGGGAATGTTGGACCCGGTATTGCCGGTGTCGGACCGCTCGAAAATTTCTCTGCCATCCCTGCGATCGGAAAGGTATTGCTGATCTTCCTGATGCTGCTGGGACGTCTAGAGATCTATGCGGTACTGGTGATCTTCATCCCCATGGCATGGAGACGCTGAGGCCTATCTCAGGGAGAGATTTCATCGAGGAACCAGGCCACGGTTTCGATCCCTCGCTGGTAGTCAGGAAGATGGAACTTCTCGTTGGGAGAATGGGCATTGTCATCGGGGAGTCCCAGTCCCAGAAGGATGGTATCGATCTCGAGGATTCTCTTCATGTCGCTGACCACAGGTATCGATCCGCCTTCGTGGATGTAGACGGGCGCTTTTCCGAAACCCTTCTCGACCGCCCGGGCAGCGGCATCGAGCCACTCGCTGTTACGTTCGACCAGCACCGGTTGTGCACCATGGTGGGTACGAACCTCGATGGTGCAACTCGGTGGACAGAGGGATCGGAGGTGCTCAGAGACCAGCGCCTCGATCTGGACCGGATCCTGATCGGCGACGAGACGCATCGATAACTTGGCGCTGGCATGGGCCGGGAGCACTGTTTTCGCTCCTTCGCCGGTCCAGCCACTGAGCAAACCATTGATATCGCGAGTGGGTCTTGCGCCCTTCCTCTCGAGGGTGGTCCAGCCCGCCTCGCCATGTAGCTGGGAAACCCCAACTTCTTTTCGAAAACCTTCCTCATCGAAAGGAAGTGCGGCGAAGGCCTCCCGTTGTTCCGCGGTGAGATCCCTGACCTGGTCGTAGAAACCTGGGATCGTGATCCGCCCCTCTTCATCTCTCAATGAGCCGAGGATCCTGGTCAGCGCGTTGGCGGGATTCTCTACCGAGCCTCCGAAAGAGCCGGAGTGTAGATCACGATTGGGTCCCTGGACGAAAACTTCCAGATAGACGAGCCCCTTCAGTCCAACCGTGATGGCGGGGATTCCCGGTGCGAACTGGGAGCAGTCGGAGATGACAGCAACATCTGCGGCCAGTTCATCTTTGTGCGTTTCGATGTAGGGAGCCAGGTTGGGAGAACCGATCTCTTCTTCCCCCTCGATGAGGAACTTCACGTTTACTGGCAGCGAACCGCGCTCCTGAAGAACACCACAAACTCCTCTGATCAGAGCCAGCACCTGTCCCTTGTCGTCGGTAGCACCGCGGGCGATTACGTCTTCTCCTTCGATGGTCGGTTCGAAGGCACCATGACGCCACAGTTCCAGCGGTTCCGGGGGTTGAACATCGTAGTGACCGTAGATGAGGACCGTGGGGGCGCCTTCAGCTTGGGTCCAGGACGCGAAACAGACAGGGTGTCCAGCCGTTTCATCGAGGCGCGCCTCGAAGCCGGATGCGCTCAATTCGTCGAGAATCCACTCCCCGGCTCGGCGGACGTCTTCCGTACGCTGGCTGTCGGTCGAGACGCTGGGGATCCGTAACCACTCTACCAGCCTGTCGATGTGCTCTTGCCGACCCCCCGAGAGCCGTTCGATGACATCTTTCATCTTGATCTCCTGATCACATGGGTCCGCTGGAACACTTGCCCCTGGATCCTTACCATAAACGACCAGGAAGCTCCGAGGGAGCCAACTCGATGGATTGGAGAAAACCTATCATGGAGATCAGTATCGAATACTGCTTGCAGTGAAACTACACACCGCAGGCCACCAGTTTGGCGGCTGATATCAACGATAAGTACGGAGTATCCGCTCGATTGATCGAGAGCGGGGGCGGTGTATTCGAGGTGTGTGTCGACGGAGATCTCATCTTCAGCAAGAAGAAACTCGATCGATTCCCCGAGCACTCGGAGATCTTCGCGGTGCTGGATTCAATACAAGGCTAGCCACCAGTTTTTACTTACAGGAGCCGAGTTCACGATGAGTAACGATTCACAAGAAGTCATCTTTCAGGTCCAGGATCTGCACCGGTCCTTTGGACCCAAACATGTACTCAAGGGAGTGACCCTGGGTTTCTTCCGCGGAGCGAAGATTGGATTGATCGGGGTCAATGGAAGTGGAAAGTCCACCCTTCTGAAAATCATCGCGGGAGACGACGATGGATACGAAGGAGCGGTAACCATCGCCAAGGGTGCCACCATAGGTCATGTTCCCCAGGAGCCTACCCTCGATGAATCGAAGACGGTTCGCGAAAATGTCGAGGTGGGTGCCGCAGCAATGCGTCAACTTCTCGATGATTACAACACGGTGACTGAATCTTTATCGAAAGACCTTTCCGTCGATGAGATGCAGAAGGCATATGACCGACTGGCCGAACTTCAGGAGAAGATAGACGATTCCGATGCCTGGGAGATCGATCGGCAGATTGATCAGGCGATGCATGCTCTTCATTGTCCACCTGGTGACTCTGCAGTGGGCCATCTTTCCGGGGGCGAGAAACGTCGGGTGGCACTGTGCCAAACTCTCATCTCGCATCCGGATATCCTGCTACTCGACGAACCGACCAATCACCTCGATGCCGATACCACAGCCTGGCTAGAACGACACCTGGCAGACTTCAATGGCACCGTGCTTCTCATCACACACGACCGTTACTTTCTCGATAACGTGGTTGGCTGGATGCTGGAAATGGATCGAGGTCGCGGCAATCCATTCGAGGGTAATTACAGCCAGTACCTCGAACAAAAGCAAAAGATGCTCGCTGTCGAAAAACGACACGAGGATGATCGTCAGAAGTTGCTCAGCAAAGAACTCGAGTGGATTCGCCAGACTCCGAGGGCTCGTGCTACCAAAAACAGGGCGAGAATTGAATCCTTTCATAAATTGCAGGAAAAGGTCTACGAGTCTCGCAAAGACTTGCCGGCGCTGGTGATCCCTTGCGAAACGCGGCTAGGCGATAAGGTTCTCGATGTCAAAAATATGAAAAAAGGCTTCGACGGCCGTGTGCTGTTCGAGAAGCTCAGCTTTTCCTTGCGCCCTGGTTCCATCGTTGGAGTGATCGGGCCTAACGGAGCAGGAAAGACTACACTCATGCGACTCGTTGCAGGTCTCGATGAGCCGGATGAAGGAACAGTCGAGTTGGGGTCGACCGTCGAGATTTGTTTTGCCGATCAG
>JBBWWE010000300.1:0-2751 GCA_050256595.1 Planctomycetota bacterium | reverse complement strand
TGGTGGCATCTGGTAGCCTAACGCCTCCTTGACCGTGCGCTCTATCCTTGCGATTCTGATCGATCCTGGCCGACAATTACCGTGCCAGGCGACCCCCCTCCCGGGCAGATTTCGCTGACTCCGGAGGGTCTCTCTGAAAGGACTCATCATGCGGTTTGCTGCCCTCTCGCTTTGTGTCATCGCCATGCTTGTTGTCGTCCCCGGTCTCCATGCAGGTGATGGAGAAAACGTCAATTTGACTGCAACGCAAAAGAAGGTGATCGACATCGGGCTGAACGACAACAATGTTGTCGATGTCGTCGACCATCTTGTCAACGGGATCGGTCCCCGTCTTACCGGGAGCCATCAGGATCACCTCGCCTGTGAATGGGCCAGAGATCTATTCGTCTCCTTTGGTCTTCAAAATGTTGTGATGGAAGAAGCCGGTGAGTTCGCCGTAGCGTTCCAGCGTGGACCCTGGCGCGGGCAAATGATTGCACCGGAGAAGATGGATCTCGAGTTCGGCACCCCCGCCTGGTCGGCAGGAACCCAAGGAGTCGAAGAAGGTCCGGCGCTGATGCTTCCAGCAGATATGGAGTCGATCGACGCCGAGAAGATGAAAGGCGCATGGGTCATGATGCCCTCACAGCGCGGTCGCCGCGATCGTGAAGCGCGTCAGGCTCAGCGTGAGGTGAGAGAAAGCCTGGAAGAGTACGGGATCGCGGGTTGGATCTATCCGACCCGTGGCGAGGCCATCACCACGAGCGGAAATTCTCGCGTTACCTGGGATAACCTGCCGACGACTCCACGCGTGAACCTGCGCAAGGATCAATACGATGTCATTGCGGAAAAACTTGCCGCCGATGAGGAAGTGACTCTTCGCATCGATATCAGGAACCACTTCCAGCCCGGTCCTACCAAGTTCTACAATGTCATCGGAGATATCGTTGGAAGCGAGTTCCCTGACGAATACGTGATCATCGGTGGGCATATTGACTCCTGGGATGGTGCCACCGGAACCACTGATAACGGCACCGGTTCCGCAACCACCATCGAAGCAGCCCGAATTTTGATGGCTGCAGGTGCACAGCCGAAGCGCACCATCCGTTTCATGTTATGGAGCGGTGAAGAGCAAGGCTTGCTCGGATCCCGCGCATGGGTCGATAAAAACCCGGATGTGATGGATAAGATCTCGGCGGTATTCGTTTACGACGGCGGCCCAAATGCCATCGCCGGGCTTCCTGCTACCGCTGCGATGAAAGAAGATTTCGAAAAGGTGTTTGGCCCGGTGATGCAGTTGAATCCGGATCTTCCATTTACCATCAAAGACGTGGAGGGATTGCCAAGAGGTATTGGAAGTGATCACGAATCCTTCATTCCCAAGGGCGTGCCTGGTTTCTTCTGGACGCAAGAAGGTCGTGCGGATTGGCGTCGTGGCATTCATACCCAGTTCGATACTTTTGACCTGGTGATCCCTGAATACCTCCAACATTCGACTACAGTGATCGCACTCACGGCTCTTGGCATGGCCGATCTCGATCATCTGCTCTCGCGCGAAGGAATGCTTCAAGAAGGTGGTGGACGTCGTCGTGGCGGCGGAGGAGGTAATTTCGGTGGGCGCCGGATGGGTGTGATGCTTGACGAGAATGTCGTCTCCGAAGTGGTCCCCGATACTCCGGCAGCGAAGGCCGGCCTCAAGGCTGGTGACAAGATCGTCAAGATCGATGATGCGGATATCACGGATCGTCGTAGTTTGATGCGTGCTCTGTTTGCCGGGGAGGCGAAAAAGAAGATTGTCTTCGAACGAGACGGAAAGCGTCAGGAAGTCACCATCGAGTGGCCGACCCAACGCCAGCGTGGTCGTCCTGCCGAAGAACCGAAGGAAGAGGAGAAGAAGGAAGAGGCCAAGCGAGGGGCTGATCTCTGATCCTCTCTCCAGGTTTGTACTCGAAGCGCCCGGGTCGACGTGGTCATCCACACCGATCCAGGCGCTTCTTCCTTTCTCCAGGCGGAGTTCTACTCCTGTTCACCCTTTTACAGTGGGGAGCAGTGAGTGATGGTTTGCCGTCACTTCTTTCCTGTGATCACGTCCCGAAGCCGGTCAATGCCGAAGTCGATGTTCGTGACTCGGAAACCGAACTACACGTCCTGATCGATGAATACCTCTTCCGGCACTGGTTTTCCCTCGATCCAACACTGATCCCGGATCTCGATCCTGATCTCAAGGGTGAATGGGGTCAGTTCGGTGACCGGATCGTCGAGTGGCTCGATTCCCATGTTCCAGTGCAGGTCGATGGTGTTCAGGTCATTCCGGTGCTTGCCGATCTCGAATGGCAAGAGGGGTTCGATCTCAACGATTTTCTCAACTACATCGGAATCACGGTGAAGTATCCGACCAAGTCCAGACCGCAAAAACTCGAGTTTCTGTGGGGCCGTTACGATTCAGAAGATGGATTCCCACTCGAATCGGTCTACATGATTCTGGCTGCAAGTGACGACTACAGGATTCTGCGTTTTCGTGAGGACGATCCGATACAGAGCTGGACTCCTCCAGAGGCGAGGCCGGTCCTGGATCCAGAACTGGTGGCACCTGGAATCCGCTTGCCCTGGTTCTTGCTTGATCTCGTCCCCGTCGTTTGTGCCCTCTTCGGAATGCTCATCTTGTGGCGGTCGAAACGCTATTCGATGGCGACGGTGGTGGGGATTCTTCTCTGTGTAGGGGTTGCTGCATTCTCTTACGGCAAGACAGTGGTGGAGATCGGAAGAGCGTCG
>JBBWWE010000299.1:0-9065 GCA_050256595.1 Planctomycetota bacterium | reverse complement strand
GTAAGTCATAAATTTCTATAATGACAAGAGTTACAGGATAGCAGGTTGCTTTTTGAAATCAGATTTTTCTGGGTTCAACCAAATCTAGTCACGGATGTGATCCGTTTCGTCGCTGACAGGCGATTTACGACCTCATTCACTTGGCATAGCGATTGCTCCAGCAGGAGCGGTTCTATTCCAGCATTCGCGACACTTCGGCAGTTTGGGCGACCTGATCGCCGTGGTTCGAATCCGTTTATTGAACCGATACGCAGTTATTCAATCCGCGCGGTGCACCTATGCGCGGACGCCTCTGGTCTGCCGGCAGGGGTTCGAAGAGGGACAGGGATGGTCCTCTTTGGCTTCGGCGACCAGAGGCTTTATTTTTCCCCCGACCAAATCGGTAGATCGACTCCCAGACGGGTCATAACCTAGGTCTGCGAGCCACGGTTTCCAACATCTTCTGAGGGGAGAATCGTGTCGGTCCTTGAAATGCCAACTCTGGTGCTGAATCGCGGTTGGACGCCGATCCATACCCTACCGGCGCGGCTCGCCATTGGCCTGGTCGCACGCGATGTCGCTTCCATCATCGATCCGGTCACCTACGAAGTACATGACCTGCAGTCCTGGCATGACATCTCCATAACCCGGGACCTCGCCGAAGAACACTCGATCCGATCGTCGACGCTTTGTCTGGCTCCACTGGAAGTCATCGTTCTCACCACCTATGCAGGTGTCGGCGACCGCAACGTCACGTTCTCGCGTCTCAACCTCTACCGGAGAGATGGCAATACTTGCCAGTACTGCGGGGTTCGTCCCGGAACCAAAGAACTCACCATCGATCACATTCTTCCGAGGAGTCGCGGTGGTCATCTATGCTGGCAGAATTGCGTGCTCGCCTGCGTCAGTTGCAACAAGCGCAAGGGAAGCAAGACACCGAGCGAGGCGGGAATGCAACTGGCACGCGAACCGATACAACCAGACTGGACGATGATCCGAAGGATTCCTCCACGCCCCACCTGGTCTTCCTGGGAACGTTTCATCAGCGATGCATACTGGCAACGGGAGATGAGCGACTAGAGCTCCTGATCACTCGAGCATCTGATCGGAAACCATCGATTTCCTGGCACAGTAGATCCGTCCGAACGGGCTGACCCGGAGACGACCGACCAGAGCACTGATCTGGCCCAGTTTCCGGACCTCACCATTTTCATCTTGCACCGGCAACTCCGCACCGGCAGCCAGATCAGGAGGTGCGCTGACGACATCGGCGATCGGATCGAGTGTCGCATCGGCGTGAAGCAGTTCCTCGCACCGAATAGCGAGCCTCTGGGAGACCTCCTCGATATCTCGCCCCTCCACAACATCCCCTGTGGCACGATGATGCTCGCGACGGACGATGCGCCGAGCGTCCAGATAGCCGGCATGACTCTCATCGAGTTGGATTTGCTGGAGCAGTCCCAGCACCTTCGAATCATCCCAGCCAAGATACTGCTCAGGGTCTTGCGGGTATCGCCCTGCCGGAAGCACCTCTCGCAAGAAATTGATCAGATGAAGATCGAGAATCCGCCGGGTCCTGTGGAAGTACACCTGGGTGAACATCGAGAATCGCGCCCACTGCATCCCTTCAGCGGCGAGTACACCGCCTCGTTCAATCCCGAGCCGCACTCCCTCCTCGGTCTCGATCGGAACCAGTGTGTGTAAAATCCTGGGAAGATCGAAGTTGCCATACTGGACCCCGAGAAAGTGTGAATCCCGCAACAAATAGTCCATTCGATCGGCACCGAATCCACCGCATACAAGTGACCGAACAAAACGTAGATGCGCGGGAAGATCATCGTCGCCAAGATCAAGAACCCGTAACACCGAGGATTGAATTTCTTTTCCACATTCTGTCAAAGGTTGCGAGATCTCGGGATGATCGAGCAAGGATTTCGTCATCTCCTCGTGGCCCCCTTGTGGGAGCAACTTCTCGGTCACATGAGAAAAGGGCGGATGACCGATGTCATGGAGTAGTGCCACGTAGCGAGCGATGCGAAGTAACTGGTGAAAGTGCGCTTCATCGGTCGCGATGGACAGCGGACCCAGTAGCCCGTCCAGACCCAGCCGGGACCTCATCTCTTCGAGTAATCGCGTGGTCACCTCGACGGTACCTAGGGCATGTTCGAAACGACTGTGGCGAGCACCGGGATAGACCCGATCGGTGAGCCCCAGTTGAGAGATGTGGCGCAACCGCTGGAAAGGCGGACTATCGATCAGGGCAAGGTCAGCAACTTCTAGCCGCACCAGACCATGAACCGGGTCCCGGACTGCCTCCGACAGGTACATTCGACCTCCCAACGGCTACCAGGATGGGACCGAAAAGCAACTTCAGCAAGGCGCAGCGGCAGGTATCCTGACGCCAGGGAGGCCGATGGCACCGCGATCCTGTTTTCATCACGAGTCATACCGAATCGATTCGATCGCACTCGGAATCGGCGCTCTGTGGCAAGATCGCTCGTTGCGGTCAATTTCGCTCAGTCCCGATCGAACCGCTGCCCTCGAGCACTGTCTCGAAGCGATTCCCTCCGAACAAAGAGATGAGCCGATTCGCCTGTTGCCCTTCCCGCCACCTCTGGCGCAAGATTTTCAGAATGCGCTCGCTGGCAAAAGAGTGAATTGGCGCTGGAGTGCAAGTCCTTGCGGTGGCACCCACTTCCAGCGAAGAATCTGGCAACTACTCGATGAAATCGCACCCGGTGAGACGATCTCCTATAGCGAGTTGGCCCGAAGAGCGATGTCTCCACGGGGAGCACGAGCCGCAGGTAGCGCCTGTTCGCGCAATCCGCTGCCGCTTCGACTGCCCTGTCATCGGGTCGTGTCTTGCGATGGAGGCCTGGGGGGATTTACCGGCGATCTGCGGCTGAAGGCCGTATTGCTGGCGAGGGAAGTGGTGGAAAACCTTGCGGTGGGATCTTACCGCCCATGAAGATGTGGTGGCTCGCCTCTCTCAACATGCCTCGACGCGCGTAGAGACTGGCCAGCAGCCGATGGGCCAGTTCACGCCCAGGATCTGCCTGTATTGAGAAGTAGAGGCATTCAACTGCCAGATCCTCGATACCGTCCTCTAGTAGTAGAACACCGAATCTTTCCCAGGCCGCGCTGCAACCCGGGTCGGCTCTGAGCAACATCGCAAGATTCGATCTCGCTTCCGATCTGTGTCCCGAAGTCTGCAGAGCACAGGCATTCTCGAAGACTCCTGTCGGCTCTCCGCTGCGCCGTAGCAGCACCTGTCGATCGCCAAACAGGTTATATCTCTCCAGGAGCAGTCCTGGCTGATCGACCTGAGCCGCCACGATGACGTGTTCGTGGTCGTCTACCTCGACCGAGGCTGGACGATCGGAACTGATCACGAGAGCATGGGCCCAGCGTCCCGCCACCGGAGCCACCGGAGGTAGGATTCGATCCAGTTCATCCTGGTATATTTGCCAGCGATCTTGCTGGTGAGCGATCCGGTGCAAATTGATCGGCATCGACAAGGCCACCGTCGCGACGATCGCCATCCAGAATCCAATCATCGGTTTCAACCCGGCTCGAATCGTCAACACGATTCCCACCATCGCAGTGATCAGCCCGAGTGAAATCGCGAATCTGACGGCTGTTCCATCACTGGAGGCGGTTGCGAGGGACGCACCACCAACAACCGCCATCGCGAAGATCAGCAGCGCGATCCTTGGTCCCTTCCCCAGCGAGATCGGAGAAGACATCACCTGTCGGCCACGATCTGCGAGCACATCGGTAACCAGTAATACCCCTGCGGGAATCAACACAACCAGCGGGAAAACCGGAAGGGTTCCAGCCAGAACCCACGGTAAGATCCCGGTCACCAGCAGGATCCTGAGCGGCTGAAACTGGGTGTCTACACCTCTGGGACCGGCGATCAGCGCCGCGATGACCGCGATCAACCAACCCGGGTCCAGTCCCAGAATGGATGGGATCTCGCCGCCACGAAATAGATCCGTCGATCCGGTGATCCCCATCGCCAGTGTCAGCGAATCCGCCCCGAATTGCTGTAAACTCAGTAGAGTTGCCGCAACCAGCAATGTGACTACTGTACCCTTGGGACGCAATGTTCGAGGCAGCAGCCTGCGGATCCCCTCCAGCAAGCAAGCTGGATAAGCGACAGCGATGAGAGGACTGATTCCCCAGCTGAGCAGGAAGCACAGCAACATCGCTTTCCACGGCGCATACTTCCCCGCCCTGCCCGCCAGCAACACCACCGACAACACACAGAGGGCAGCCAGTGGAATCGTTGAGGGAACACTCGCCCACGGCAAGAAAGTGGGCTGTAAGGCAACGATGAACGCCGCCAGGGTCGCTACAGACTCTCCTCTTCGACGCACAAGAAGAAATCCGACCAGCAGTATGCACAACAAAAATGGCACTACCGAGAATATCTTTAGCGACGAGACCCCGATCCCGAAGAGGCTGAAGGTCTTCATCGCCAGCATGGTGAGAATCGGTCGATTGGCAGAATCCGCAACGCCAGCTTCGATGTCGAGAACCTGCGCCCGGGCATGGGCAAAAGGCAAGACACCGGTTTCCGGAAATACCGATGAGACTCCAGTAACCATATCGGGGTCACCTTGCGATTCGGTGCACAAGAGCAAGCCGAGACAGATGACGAATCCGAGGATCAGACCGATAGATGGTAGCCGCGTTGCAACGGTTTGAAGATGATTCACTGGCTACCCGTGTAGGACCTTGGGCGAATCCCGAGTTTCTGGGCGCGGTAGCGGATTTGACGGTAGGAGATCCCGAGCAGATCCGCTGCTCGAGTCATATTTCCGTCACTTCTCTCCAGTGCTTGAAGGATGAAATCCTTTTCGAGACCAAGAAGGCACTCTTCCAGATCGCAACCATCCACCGGTAATTGGATCTTGCTGTTGTTCTCATCGTTGAGATCCGTAGCGGGTTTCCGGGTTTCATTCAACTCATCGCAGTGAGTCAATCTGGAAACAGACTCGATATCGATGTGGTCGATTCGTTCACCGCGGGCAAGAGCCACCTGTCGCTGGATCACGTTCTCGAGTTCACGCACATTTCCTGGCCAGTCATGTTGGCTCAATGACTGCCAGGCGTCTTCCGACAAAGCCGTCACTGACTTTCCCATCCGCTGGGAATGACGGCGCAGAAAGTGCCCCGCCAGAAGTGGTAGATCTTCCATCCGTTCGCGCAATGCTGGTAAGTGGATGGGAATCACGTTGAGCCGATAGAAAAGATCCTCCCGGAAACGACCGAGACGCACCTCTTCAGCAAGATCTTTGTTGGTCGCGGCAATGATGCGGACATCGGTGACCAGTTCCTTGTCGCCGCCGACCGGAGTCACCTTTCGGTCCTCGAGCGCTCGCAGAATCCGTACCTGGGTTGAATGGCTCATATCCGCCACCTCATCGAGAAACAGCGTCCCTCCATCGGCATTGAGGAATACGCCTTTTCGATCTTCCACAGCACCCGTGAAGGCACCTCGAACGTGACCGAATAATTCGCTCTCGAGTAGCCCCTCGGTAAAGGCAGAACAATTCACAGCAACGAATTGGCCCTCACGACGATGAGATTCTTGGTGGATCGCGCGAGCGATCAGTTCCTTTCCACAGCCACTCTCTCCGGTAACCAGGACGGTGGAATCGGTGGGAGCAATACGCTCGACGATCTCGTGCATCTCCTGCATCACTGGTGTGTTTCCGATTAGGCGCGCGGACAGATCGTTACCGTCACTGCTCACATCCCCATGAGATGCGATGGCTCGCCGGATGGCGCTCCTGACGTCCTCGTTCTGGAAAGGTTTTCTGAGGAAGTCGAACCCCCCGCAACGCATCGCTTCGATGGCTACATCTGAGGTCGAAAACGCTGTCATCACCACGATTCGCAACCCGGGAGCCACTTCGCGAGCCGCCTCCAGCAATTGCATTCCATCGAGGCCACCCATTCTCAGATCCTGAAGAAAAACCCGAGCTCCGTTCTTTTGAAGACACTCGATCGCTTCCTCTCCGGAGGACACACAACAAACACGATATCCCTCGTTGGAGAGAACGATGTCCAGGAACTCACGCATACTCTGTTCATCATCAGCCACCAGGACGTCGAATTTCTCGGTACTCATCGGGTTCCAGCTTTCGTAGCGTGACAATTCATTTTCGGAGCCAGGGGCATTCCTATTCTGAACAGGGTTCCTGCTTGTGGCTGGCTCTCCAGTTCGATCCAACCGCCGGAAGAAATGACTGTCTTTCTCACCATCGCCAGCCCCAGGCCCCCTTCACGAGTCTTGGTCGTGAAAAATGGGTGGAAGGCTCGCGCCTGGACTTCAGCAGACATTCCCGCACCGTCATCGGAGATCTCGAGTACGCTTTCGTCCTGCTTCGAGAACAGGTGGAAGCTGATTTGACCGCGTTTGCCACACGCCTCTACTGCGTTGATGGCCAGGTTGTTGATGGCCTCGTACAACTCGTCGCGAATACCGAGAATTTGAATCTTGTCGTCGACTTCATGGGTGATTTCCATGTCGCGGGCATCCTCACGCTGGCGAATGGAATCGATGACTTCACCGATCAGGAGGCTGACCTGGATCGGTCGCGGACTCTCCAACCTGCGTGATCGAGAATACTCGAGGAAACCATTGACGGTTCGATCGAGTCGTTCTGATTCCCTGCGGATGATCTGCTCCATCTGCTCTGCTTGTTTTGCAGGGAGTTTCCCACTGACAAGTTCCACAGCCGCGCCTCTGAGTGATGCGAGTGGATTACGGATCTGATGGGCAAGCCCCAGGGATAGTTCTTCCAGTTCTTCGAGATGAAGAAGTCTTGCCTCTGCTTCGACAACTCGCCGTTCCGAGGTCCGATCAGTGAAGACCGATATCAGCAAGCCATCCTCGACCTCGGTGGTTCGTACCAGAAAGGAGAGTTGCTCTCCTTCCCTGGGTGTCCACTCGATGGCCTGGGGTCTATTGCTAGGAGTGGTCAAGGCACTGCGAAAATTCTCATCGGTCTGACGACGCAAGAACTCTGATAGCAGCTGGCCCCTCCAGTCCGTTCCGACGGGAAACCCGAGAGCGCGACGAGCCGATGGATTGGCACGCAGTACTCTACCGGCGGGGTCGGTCACGATGATGCCCTCCTCCAGCGCGTGAATGATCAGATCATGCTGTTCTTCGAGGGCGTTCCATCTGCCCTTCAACCTGCCACTGAGTACAGCAACCCCGTGCAACGCCAGGGCCAACGCTACCAGCGGTGGACCTCCATCTGCGAATCCGAGGACCCCACGCCCCGTTATGTTGAGAGAAGCCGTCACAGCCAGCACCAGTGAGGCGATAGTTGCCTGTAGAAGACTGGTTCTCGTGCCGAGACGTGCACCGGTGATCACGATCACCACCGGAAGCAAAGGAGCAAAAGGAGAAGTCACCCCCCCGGTCAGCGTTGCGAGTGACAGAGCACCGATGAGATCGAGAGATTCCTGGTATCGACGAAGCGAGGGGATCGTGTAAAGAAGCATGCCCAACATCGTCCATGCGAGCAGCACCGGGCCCAGCGGCCAACCAGTGATACCCGGAGGAAGTATCGTCGTGAGGCCAAAGGCCATCATCGGCATGCCAGCACAACTGACAATATTTGCTTGAGGAACCTGTCTCATCATTTTCTCTCCGCCCCCCCGGGCGATCAGCGCCCACTCGCGGCGCTAAAGATGCCCAGTAGTGGTAGGAACATCGCAATGACCATGGTCCCGACGATGGCTCCCATGATGCAAATCAAGAAAGGCTCGATCAGCGAGGTCAATTGTTTCACCATCGCGCGCACTTCCTGATCGTAGAACTGGGACACTTTCTCGAGCAACTGCTCCAGCGAGCCCGAGCGTTCCCCGATGGTCACCATCCGGGTCACCATCGGCGGAAAACGACCACTTCTTGTCAGGGGTTTTCCGATGCTCTCTCCCTGGCGAACCGATTCGGCCGAATCAGCGATGGCATCGGCGAAATGAACGTTACCCGTGGTCGTCCCTACGATCTCGAGAGCACCGAGAATCGGCACTCCGCTACGGATCAAGGTGGCAAAGGTGGAACTGAAACGTGAAAGGATTGTTTTCTCGATCAATGGACCAAACACTGGAATCTTCAGCAGAAGCCAGTCCCTCCAACGCTCTCCCCGGACGGTGCGTACCAGCGACTTGTAGGCAAAGAATGCACCAATGATCGTGGCGATGATGAAGATGAAGTTGGATTTAGCAAAATCGCTCAACGCCATGATGGCGACAGTCAGAGCAGGCAATTCAGTGTTCATCTCGGTAAACATCTGCTCGAAACTGGGCAGAACGAAGACCAGCAAGCCCATACTGATCACTGCGATCAGGACCAGACTCACGACCGGGTAGGCCATCGCTCCCTTGATCTCACCGCGTAGCTCTTCAGATTCTTCCATGTGGATCGCTAGTTGATCGAGAACGTCATCCAACTGACCACTAGCTTCTCCAGCTCTCACCATGTTGACGAAGATGTTATCGAATACCTTCGGATGACGAGACAATGTCGTTGAGAAATCTTTACCCTGACGAACCTCGGATGCGATGTCTCCCAGTACCGCCTTGAGCGCAGGATTTTCTGCCTGCTCCTCGATCACCTCGAGGCTTTCAACCAGAGGAATCCCGGACTGGAACATCGTTGCGAGTTGACGAGCTACAGGAACCAGTTCCTTACGACTGACGCGTCCCCTGATCTTTTTCTCACCCTTGGAATGCTTGATACCGGGGAACTTGAACGGGAAACGAATTTTACGCGCCTGTGATTTTCCACCATGTATGGAGGTCACGGTGAGTCCTCTGCGTCGAAGTTCCTGAACCGCTTCCGACTCAGTTTCTGCTTCGAGAGTTCCGGTCACGGATTTCCCCTGAGGATTCCTGGATTTGTAATCGTATTTCTTCAATTCTGTCTCCCGTGATCTAATCGCCCTGCGTCACGCGCAGAACTTCTTCCAGAGATGTCTTTCCGCGAAGTACATTTAGAATTCCGGCTCTTCGTAACGTCACCATTCCATTATTCACCGCGATTTCTCGGATCTTCG
>JBBWWE010000298.1:0-1780 GCA_050256595.1 Planctomycetota bacterium | reverse complement strand
CCAACTCGTCCGCCATGATGTAGATGATGTTGGGCTGGGTATCGTCGGCTTCGGTTGTCTTTCGAGTATCGATCGAACTCATCGCGGAGCATCCGACTAGCAGCATGCAGATGGAGATGGATAGTTGAACGAGCAAGGATTTCATCGGCGGTGGCTCCCATCGTCTCTGATGTCGGTTATTCGAGTAGGACAGTGGAAGCCAGAGATGGGGGCTATTCAACTTTTTTTCGCCATATGGGGGTCCAGGCGTGGCCACCGGACGACCGGGGTCCGTTTTTTTCCAGAGTCCGTTAGAATAAAGCCTTCGGTGACCCGTCATACCTTTATGAGAGGGGTACGTGGGGTGCTCCTCCCAGGAAGGAGGAAAGATCATGAGAGTTTCTTTCCTGATGCTACTGGGGGGGTTGTTACTGCTGGCGAGTTCCGGTTGTGACAACCACTGCAGTGGAAGTTGCTTCAACGATCCCATCGTGAGCTCGAGTTCCTTTGATTTCATCTACGAGGGTGACTTGTCCGATTTCACCTCGTCTGAGAGCTACTACTGGGAGACAGATCTCTTGGATGCCTTCGTCTCCTTCGAGGGGATCGGTTTCTACGGGTCGGTCAGAGTCAGAATTTACGACATGTTCAACTTCTTGATCTTCGACGAGACCTTTTTCGGCAACGGAGGCACTCTACGGGCCAAGTTGATCTCCGATTTCGGATTTTCAGGTCTGTGGGAGGTGCAGATCGATAGTTCTCACGTCGACGGATTTGTCAGCATCATCCTCGACTAGTCGAGAACGAACAAAGAGAGTCGTTACCGCCCGCCAGAGCGTTGTCGCTGTGGCGGGCGGTTCTCGTTTGATCCCGACAGCATCAGATCGATCTCCTTGGCTGACAGTTCGCGGAATTTTCCGGCGGCAAGATTGCCCAGTTCCAGTCCACCGATGGAGATGCGTTTGAGGTAGGTCACCTTGATCCCTTGACCGGAGAACATGCGGCGAATCTGTCGCTTCAAGCCCTCCTGGATCTGGATGTGGATGGTAGCCGTGCCATCGCGTTTGCGACGCAGGCGATTGAGAACCGCCGGAGATGTCTTCTTGCCAACATCGGGAAGGAAAACGCCCTTGCGCAGTGCCGACAGTACACGATCGCCCGGCACGCGCGAAAGAACCACGTAATATTCCTTGGTGCAGCGATAGCGTGGATGGGTGATTTCATGAAGCAGATCACCATTGTTGGTGAAGATCATTAAACCTTCAGTGTCGAGATCGAGACGTCCCGCCGGGAGGACTCCCGCATCGATGAGTCGCTTCGGAAGCATATCCATCACCGTGAGTCGACCATGAGTGTCGTGAGTGCTTGAGATGGTTCCAGCGGTCTTGTGATACATCACCGTCATCGGCCGGGGCGGAGTCACCTTTTGACCGTGAAGAACCACCTTGTCGCGACCCGCCACGATGCTGTCACCGAGTTTGGCGGCCTTGCCGTTGACCATCACCAGGCCTTGCTCGATGAGCACCTCAGCCTTTCTGCGAGAGCCATGCCCGCAGCGAGCGAGGTACTTCTGGAGTCTTTCCTTGGGAGATGGCATGGCAGCGGGGAGGAACCCTAGGAACCTTCCTTTTCGGCTCGGGCACGATAATCCAGTCCGCACATCTGTTCGATCTCAGCGAGTACGTCCTGGATGTCTGCTTCATCTCCGGAGGCGCGGGCTTCTCGCAACTCTTCCAGTGATTCGGAATAGATCTCTTCGATGATGGTCAGCAGCTCGGCGATCTCGCCGTCGATCTTGCCC
>JBBWWE010000297.1:0-3335 GCA_050256595.1 Planctomycetota bacterium | reverse complement strand
TGCTGCGATCCAGGCGGCCGAGCGAGCACGGGATCTTGTCGCCAAGGGTGCTGCCGAGGAACTTGATGTGCCGGCCAGGGAACTGGTTTTCGCCGAAGGACGGGTCTTCCATGGCGAGGATCCGGACAAGTCGATGAGTTTCGCCGAGGCGGTGATCGCCGCTGAATCTCGTTTCGGCACCCTGGGTACCACCGGAAGTTACACCCCACCGAGATCTCCAGGCCGTTACCGAGGTGCCGGTGTCGGGCCATCGCCCGCCTACAGTTACAGTGCTGCGGTGGTCGAGACTGAAGTCGATCCTGCGACCGGGATCTACCGCATCGAGCACGTCTGGATGGCTCATGATGTCGGCAAGTGCATCAACCCGGCGCTGGTGATGGGGCAGATCGAAGGTTCGGTCTACATGGGACTGGGCGAGGCGTTGATGGAGGAGCAAGTATTTCGTCGCCTACCGAAGAAACGCTCCGCCGCTCTGGTCCACAAACATCCGTCGATGCTGGAATACAAGAGTCCCACCTTTGCCGACATGCCACCGGTGACCACGTACATCATCGAGGATCCCGATCCCAATGGTCCGTTCGGCGCCAAGGAGGTGGGACAGGGACCGCTGTTACCGATGATGCCAGCGGTCGCCAACTCCATCTTCGATGCGGTCGGAGTACGGGTCGACCAGGTACCGATCGCTCCCCACATGATCCTCCAGGCGCTCGAGGCAAAAGACCGTGGCAAGGAGGCTCGCTTCGGGCCCAAATCGTTCCCCGAGATCGACTTCGGGGTACCCCTCAGGGTTCCCACTCCCGCTGAAGGGGGCGACGGCAAGGCAGTCAACATCGATGAGGCAGGGGTTCGCACCGGTACCCAGACGATGACCGAGCGCAAAGATGGTGCGAAGGAGGAGAACTGATGCTTCGCCTTCCATCGTTCCGATTCCTGCAGCCAACGACCATCGAGGAGGCGGTCAGTCAACTCTCCGAGGATCCGGCCAACACGCGGCTCGTCGCCGGCGGTACCGATCTGTGGCCCAACATGAAACGTCGCCACCAGGGAGCCGAGACGGTGGTCTCGTTGCGTGGAATTGATGCGCTCAGCGGCATCGAAGAGGCTGACGATGGCGGCCTCGTCATCGGAGCGACAACGACTCTCGATGCCATCACCACTGATGAGCGAGTACAGCAGAAATATCCCGCTCTGGTGACGGCGGTGGCGAGCATTTCCAGCCCGGTGTTGCGCAACAGTGGCACCATCGGTGGCAATCTGTGCCTCGATACCCGTTGTACCTATTACAACCAGAACGAGGAGTGGCGTCGCAGTATCGACTTCTGCATGAAGGAGGTGGGCGAGATCTGCTGGGTCGCTCCCAGTAGCCCCCGTTGCTGGGCGGTCTCCAGTGGCGATTCGGTGCCGATGCTGTGTGCACTCGGTGCTTCGATCACTCTCGTCTCGAAGGATGAGGAGCGGAGTTTACCACTGGCAGACCTGTTCCTCGATGATGGCATCGAGTACCTGTCGAAGCGATCCGACGAGATCGTCACCGGTATCCAGATTCCGGCGCCATCCGGCGAGAGAACCGCGTTCTGGAAGTTGCGTCGCCGCGGATCGATCGATTACGGGGTTCTCAGCGTCGCCGCAGCGGGCTGGTGTAACGGCAAGACCACTGATCGCATCGAGATCTGGCTCGGTTCCGTCGGCAGCACTCCGGTGCGTTGCGCTGAGAGTATCGCTGCCCTCATCGGTAAGCCGCTCGACGATGACTCCATCGCCCACGCGGCCTCCCTCGCGCGCAAGGCCGCCGGTGCCAGCCCACTTGGAAACACCGACTTCTTGCCCCAGTGGCGTGGCAAGATGATCGAGAAATACGTCGAGGCGGTACTACGCGAGGTGGCGGGGCTTCCGAGGCAGCGGATGGCGCCGAACCACGGCTAAATTTCTGCAGAATATACTGTCAGATTTCTGACCAGTTCCGGATCTAGATGTATCTGTACCAGAGTGCTGTTGGATCGACTGGAAAAGAGGTTTCCGAGTGAACTATAGAATCTCCCTCATCTGGATCGTGGCCAGTTTGCTGCTCGTTGCTGGCTGCTCGGGAATCGCGATCCGATCCCTCGGCACAACCGGCAAGACGTTTGTCCATTACACCTTCGAGGAACTCAATCTGGAGATTATCGCAAAGCCAGCCGATGTGGTGACCATCGAGAACATCGGTAGGGAGCCGATCGAGGGTGCTTTTGTATTCAGGGTTGGGGTCGAGGGGATCACCCACAATCGCTGGGAAGTCGATGTCGCTCCCGGCGAGAAGATGGAATTCGCTCTTCCTTCCATTGGGACTGAATACCGATTGAGGTTGAGGCCCAGCGGCGATGCTTTCGGGGCGGCCATGGTTCGTGTGAAGAGGATCGGTCGCGGGAAAAGAACCGATGGGAAGATAAAAATTCTCGACAAAGACACCGGGTCCACGCCAACATCTGGGTGACGGATTCAACTGCTCAGCGTTTCTTCAGCCGCTCGATGGCCCGTTCCAGGGCTTTATCTCGACCGCCGTTGATGAAGAAGGTGGGGTCGGGGTGGACCTCTATGTCGACCTCGATGCCGCGTCCGTCGTAGAGCCATCCGTTAGGGCGGAAACTCGCCATCGATGCACATTTCACTTCGATCAAGGAGAGGTCGAGGGTGAAACGCTGGGATCGGGCACTGCCGCCGGAGGATGGAGTTCCCATCAGTGTCACTCGAGGATGAATTTCGAGCGCGCCGAGGAAGATGTCGGTGGCGCTGAAACAGCCGGCATCGGACAGGATCACCACTTCTTTGGTGTAAGGAAACTCCTGTGGATGACCGGTGCGGTCGAGGACCAGTGCGTGCCATTTGCTGAATCCATCGGGGGTCTGCCACTCGGGCTTGAAGGTGGCGAACGCACGATCGATGGCAGAACGCTGTTCGGGGGTCCACTCAGCACTATCGAGGCGGCGCATGAAGCGCTTGGCCAGGTGATCTTCATCAAATTTCGATGACTTGCGGTAGACGGCAAAGTTGCCGACCCAGGGGCTTTCCTTGTCGCCGAGCAGGAATCCAGCCAGCGCCAGTAGTGCTTCACGGCTGCCGCCACCATTGCCGCGGACATCGACGATCAAGCCATTGGTTTCACGGAAGCGTGGCATCCACCGGTAGACTTCTTGCACGGCTGTGTTGTCCATGCGAGCCAGCCGTAGATAACCGAGGTTATCGTCGAGCAGGCGGCTTTCGCTGCGCGGCCACTCCCCGTATGTGGGTTTTCGATCGGTCGGTTTGAGTTCGAGTGTGCGGGTCTTCTTGCCATCTTTCGAAACCAGTTGGACTGCGAA
>JBBWWE010000296.1:0-3820 GCA_050256595.1 Planctomycetota bacterium | reverse complement strand
TTCCTCGGGCCCGGCGATGATGCCGCCTTGCTACCCCCGATCGCCGATGAGTGCACCGTGCTGAGCGTCGACGCACTCATCGAAGGGCAACACTTTCGTAGCGACTGGCTCGATGACAGGGCGCTGGCGAGACGGCTGTTACGCAGTAGCGTCAGCGATCTTGCCGCCATGGGTGCGCGCCCACGCGGCTTTTTGCTGTCGATCGAGACCCCCGAACTGCCCGGCCGAGTCGGTGATCAATTCTGGCAAGGAATCGATGAGGAATGCCAGCAACTCGATCTGCAACTGCTGGGCGGCAACGTGGCCAGAAGCGGTGAGGCGCTCGCCTTGCACTGTACCTGCGTCGGCACTGTCGCAGCCGAACGCCAATGGCGACGAAGCGGTGCCTGCGCCGGGGATGTGCTGGTGGTGACCGGCAACCCCGGTCGAGCCGCACAGGCACGAGAGCGCATCGCTTCCGGTGAGGATCTCGGCGCAACCGACCCGTGGAGCGCCCCGCAACCGCGCCTACAATTTGCCGCAGCCCTCGCGAGTGCACTGGCCCAGGCCGTTGGGCACCGCCAACCGGCAGCGATCGACATCAGCGATGGATTGGTGCTCGATTTGAAGCGGCTATGTGAGGCCAATCACTGCTGCGCACGGATCGACATCGGGGCACTCGTCGAATCGGACGGATCGCCGCTGGCCGAACAGGTGCTCGGCGGTGGCGAGGATTACGAGTTGCTGCTGGCGATCGATCCTGCGGCCTGGCCGATCCTCGAACAGGTCGCCGCCCAGACCGCCACCGTCGTGCACCAGATCGGAACCTTCACCGACGAGGCGCACGATCAGATCGAGGTGTGGAACGGCGAGCAGAAAATCGTCGCCGGAGATGTCGGCTGGGATCCGTTCGCCGCCAGCAAGAATCAGTGACTCAGGCGTCGGCACCCTCGATGGCGGAAGCTTCCTCGCCCATCTCGCGGATGGCATCTTCGACCGCCGAGCCCTCTTCTGGCTTCATCAGCGGAAACAGCACCACGTCGCGCAAATTTTCTGCCCCGGTCAAGAGCGCCACGATGCGATCGATTCCCATCCCCCAGCCGGAGATGGGCGGCATGCCGTGCTCCATGGCGAGTAGATAGTCCTCGTCCATCACCATCGCCTCTTGATCTCCTTCGGCGCCGAGCTGGGCCTGCTGCTCGAGTCGCGCGCGCTGATCGATGGGATCGACCAGTTCGGAGTAGGCATTGATCACTTCCCAGCCATGGATGACCAGCTGGAAACGATCGGAGATGTGCGGTTCGTCATCATTACGCCGCGCCAGCGGTGACAGATCGACCGGATGGGCAGTGACGAAGGTCGGCTGGGTGATGCGGGGTCGCACCGTCCTCTTGTAAAGCTGGTCGATGATGGCTCCCCGGCCGAATTTTTCGGCGCCATCGATCTCGATCTTGGCCTTGCCGAGGGCCGCTCGAAGTTGATCGGCATCGCCATGAGCCGAGATGTCGATGGAGGAATACTCCTTGATCAGATCGGTCATGGTGCGCCGCGGCCACGAACCGGAGAAATCGATCTCTCCGGCACCATGGGGCACCTGCAGTGATCCAGTGCACTTCTCGATGGCCTGCTGGAGCAACTTCTCGGTGAAATCCATGTTGTCGATGTAATTCCAGTAGGCCGCGTAGTACTCCAGCATCGTGAAGTCCTGAAGATGCGACGGATCAATGCCCTCGTTGCGAAAAACCCGAGCAAACTCATAAACCCGATCGAACCCCGCCACCACGCAACGTTTCAGGTACGTCTCGGGAGCGATGCGCAAGTAGATCGGCATATCGAGAGCCGCGTGATGGGTCTCGAAAGGAGTCGCCAGGGCTCCCGAAGGCTTGGTCTGCAACACGGGTGTCTCGACTTCATCGAAACCCGCCTCGTCGAGACCATCGCGCAGAGAACGCATGAAATCGCGACGCAAACGGAAACGCTGACGGGATTCATCGGAGGAGATGAGATCGAGGTAACGTCGGCGATAGAGGATCTCGCGATCATTGATGGCGTGAAACTTTTCAGGCATCGGCCGCAACGTTTTGCCGAGAATCTCCCACGAAGATGCGCGCACTGTCAGTTGGCCGACCCTGGTCAGATACAACTCACCCTCGACACCGACGAAATCGCCGATATCGACCATCTTGCTGAAAGCGCTGTAGGACTCCTTGCCCAGATCGTCCCTTTGAACCGAGCACTGGATGCGACCCTTGAGATCCTGCAGATCGAAGAAACTCAGTTTGCCGAAATCACGACGGCTGACGAGGCGGCCGCACACCCGCACCCCGGCGGTAGCTGGTTCGAGAGCCGATGCCTGTTCGAGGGTGTGGGAGCGCTCCCAGCGCTCCGGATAGGGCTGGAGACCCTGTTCGCGCAACTTCTCGATCTTGTCGATCTTGATCTCTCGAATCCGATCCTCAGACACGGTCCCCCCTGATTTCCTCTGGGCTGCTGCTCTCATCACCCCTACCGAGCACTGCTGGAGCAACGGGATCGTAGCCCTCCCCGGGGCAGGGGTCAAAGAGACCCACGAGCCCGGGCTCGGTTCGTTGACTTGGAGACCGTGGGGACTTACCCTTTTTCTTCCAACAGTGGCCGTCTGGCTACCGATGGAACCCGGAAAGAAACCCACCGACCTCCATGGCCCTGGCCCGGAAGGTCGATAGCACGAAGTTGAGGGAGGGGCCGATGCGTCCGAACTCGAGGAGCCGAACCGTAAGAAGTCTTGCATTGATGCTCTGTTTGGGTCTGGTACTGGCGATGGCCGGTTGTGCCGCGGGTCCAAAGAGCACCATTGCCTCGAGCCTGTACTGGAAGCGCGTCTTCCGTCAGATGGGCGATGACCTGCGCAATGCCCGCACTGATATCGATCGCATCGTGTGGGATATCGACGATCGCCCCATCGAGCAGTACTAGTTTCGTCGTTCAGAAATTGTAAACAGGCTCGGCCATCATTGGTGGCCGAGCCTGTTTTTCCATCCAGTGAGTTCCAGCTCGGACTCAGAGTTCCTCGCGACGCTCAATACGTATCGAATCCGGTTCGATGGGATCACCACGCCGGACACTTTCCATGACACCAGCAGCGCGCATCAGAGCTTGCTGTTGTTCTTGCGGAGTGAACCACTCGATGGGAAGTTTTCGTGCCCAGACCAGTTGCGAACGCGCCAGCCCACGAGTCTGCGCCTGGATCTTCTCGACCTCCTGACGCGGATCTCTTTTCTGATGCAGAGCATCGGCGATCAACTGGTAACCGATTGATTGACCTGCTGTGTGACTCCAGGGTGGATCATGTGCATCCAGCAGGGTTTTCACCTCGTCGACCCAGCCCGATTCGAACATCGATAGCACACGCGCCTCGATGCGCCGGTGAATCTCCTCGCGTGATCTCGAAACTCCCAGCAACAAGGTTCGCTCCGGATCGAGAATGGGCTGCCGCCGGCGGTGCCAGACACTGATCGGTTCCTGTGAAGTCTCGTAAACCTCCAGCGCCCGGATGATTCTCTTGCGATCGTGAGGATGGATCGATTCCGCTGCCTCCGGATCAACCTCCTGCAGGCGCTGGTGGAGCTGATCGAGCCCGCCCTGTTCGATCTCTTCTGCGAGCCGTTGACGGATGACGGGATCGGCACCGGGACCGGCGAAAATCCCCTCCCTCAGTGCATGCAGGTAAAAGGCAGTCCCGCCCGAGATCAACCAGGAGGACGCTCCTGACACCGATCCAGACAGCGCCTCGAGCCAGTCGAAGACAGTGAACTCCTGCCAGGGATCGACCAGATCGACCAGGCAAAACGGATTTCCCCCG
>JBBWWE010000295.1:0-3236 GCA_050256595.1 Planctomycetota bacterium | reverse complement strand
ACGATTCGAACTGGGACCGACAAACGCGCCAGCAGTTTCGTGGCCGCGGCCATGCTAGCGGAGATGATGTGGCGTGGACCTTCGAGCCCCATGTGGCAGAAGCCATCCTCGAGCAGATGCTGCGCGACAACGGCGTACAGGTGATCCGGTCGGCCCCGATCGATCGGCGGGCAGCGTTCAGGACCCGTTCCATTCCGTGGCGGATGCTCGGTCTACACCTCAAGGATGGTCGCTCGGTACGGGGGCGTGTCTTCATCGATGCCTCCTACGAGGGCGATCTGCTGCCAGCGGCGGGCGTGCCCTTCACCGTTGGTCGCGAGGCCAATGCGGTTCATGACGAGACCCTCGATGGGGTACAACTCGGACGCGCCACTCATCACCAGTTCGCCACCCCGGTCAGCGCGCTGATCGATCCGGAAGATCCGGCATCGGGGTTGTTGCCGGGGATCCTGCCCGAGCCACATCCTGCCGATGGCAGCAGCGACCGCGGATTGCAGGCTTACTGCTTCCGCATGTGTTTGACCGACGACCCCGACAACCAGTTGCCGTGGACAGCTCCCGAAGGCTACGACCCGGCGCGATACGAACTGCTGCTTCGCACCTTCGACGGCGGTGCCAACCGGGTGCCGTGGAACATCGTGCGGATGCCCAACCGCAAGTCAGACGTCAACAATAACGGTGCCGTTTCGACCGATTTCATCGGCGGAAACCACCACTACATCGATGCCAACGACAAGCAGAGACAGCAAATCATCGCCGACCATCTCGACTGGCAGCAGGGACTTCTGTGGACACTCGCGACCCATCCCCGGGTTCCGGAAAAAGTTCGTGCCGACACCAACCGCTGGCAACGTGCTGCCGACGAGTTCACCGACAACGATGGCTGGCCGTGGCGAATCTACGTGCGCGAGGGACGGAGAATGGTCTCGCCGGTGGTGATGAACGAGAACCATGTGCGCGGAAAACTCACCGTTGACGATCCGATCGGATTCGCCTCCTACGGCATGGACAGCCATCACGTGCACCGACGCGCCGTCGATGGCTTCGTTCGCAACGAAGGAGACGTACAGGTGGGAGGTTTCGCACCGTGGCCGATCTCCTATCGTTCCATCACCCCCCCACCACGCAGTTGCTCCAACCTGCTGGTACCGGTGGCGATCTCGGCAACCCACATCGCTTTTGGTTCGGCCCGGATGGAGCCGGTCTTCTTCGTGCTGGGGGAATCGGCGGGCATCGCTGCAGCACTGGCCATCGAGCACAAGACCTCGGTGCAAGACGTGTCCTATCCGTTGCTGAAAGAACATCTTCTGGCAGCCGAACAGATCCTGACCTGGAATCCTCCAGCCGAGAAAGTCAGCGAAGAACAAGGGATCGATCCCGCCACCCTCGATGGGATCGTGCTCGACGAACTGGATGAGGAGGTCCGACTGGGGCCTTCCTGGGAGATCTCCACCTCGGTGAAGGGATTTGTCGGACCGTGCTACCACGTCAGCGAACACAGATCGAACGTGCGTTATCGTTTCGATGAACTGGCCGCGGGGAAATGGAAGTTACGCCTGCGAAGTTCTCCCCACGACAACCGTTGCCCCCGAGTAGCAGTCCAGGTCACGGCTCTCAGCAGTCATAAAATCATCGCCTGGAAAATCATCGATCAGCGCACTGCGGGAAACGAAGAACGTTGGCACGATGTTTCCGAGTTCACTCTGACCCAACCGCGTGACATCCTCGTGACGCTCTATCGCATTTCGCCCCAGGGTTTCATGATTGCCGATGCTGTGCAGATGTTGCCGCTTCGCGATTGACACACCCCGCCTCGAAGCGGGGCTATGGCCTCTCTGAGTCCGAAGTTACAATCGCGCACATCGATTCGAGCGGCATTCTGTTTCGCAGCCACAGAGGGGAGTCTTTCTTGTTGTTGGACAACAGATCCCCGCTGCCGAAATTGCTCCAGTTGATGGTGCTATCGGTGCTGGTGTTGGCTTCCTGTCAGCAAGATTCACAGGAAACCGCACAACTTCGATCTGAATCGCCCTGGCTCGTCGATGTCACCTCTTCTTCTGGTGTCGATTTCATCTACCACTCGTACGAATCCGGATCACGTCTGTTGCCTGCCCACATAGGTGCAGGACTTGCGCTCTTTGATGCGGACAGGGATGGAGACCTCGATCTGTATCTGGTCCAGGGCAACGACCAATTGCCAGGCATCGGCAAGCAATCAGATTTGCCCAATCGTTTCTTCCGGCAGGAATCGCCGTGGAATTTCGTCGATGCGACCGCCGAGAGTGGTCTGGGCGACGGCGGATTTGGGATCGGAGCCACCACCGGAGACTTCGACAACGACGGCTGGACTGACATCTACGTCAGCAACTACGGGCCTGACGTTCTGTACAGAAACCGTGGAGATGGAACCTTCGAGGACGTCACTGAAGGTGCAGGTATCGATGTCCAGGGGTTCAGCGCATCGTGCGCCTTCGCTGACATCGATCGAGATGGTGATCTCGATCTGTTCGTCACCCAGTACGTCGAGTTCGACGCAGAGACGAAATGCACCAGTGCTGCAGGTCGCCCTGAATTTTGCGGGCCTGAGGCCTTCCCACCGAGCCGAAATATTCTGTTGCGCAATGATGGAGATGGGACCTTCACCGACATCTCCACGGAATCAGGAATCGCATCGATCGCAGCCGCGAGTCTCGGTATCTGTTGCGATGATTTCAACGGTGATGGTTGGATCGATTTCTATGTCGCCAACGATGCCTATGAAAACAACCTGTGGATCAACCAGAAGGATGGCACCTTCGTCGATGACGCGGCGATGCTCGGAGTCTCGCTGAACCTGAACGGTCAAAAAGAGGCCGGGATGGGAGTCATCGCAGCAGATCTCGATGGAAACAGTTCGACCGATCTGTTCGTCACCCATCTCGATATGGAGAGCAACACCTTCTACCGCAATCTCGGCGAGCAGATGGGGTTCATGGATGACTCCGGAATCAGCGGCCTCGGCCCCAGCAGCATGAACTACACCGGATTCGGTGTCGTTGCTTTCGATCTGGAACTCGATGGGGATCTCGATCTGTTCGTCGCCAACGGCAGGGTGCGTTCCGGACCGAAAAGACCCGGCACCAAATCACCCCCGCCCTGGGATCATTATTCGGAACCAAACCTGTGCTACATCAACTCCGGTAGCGTTCGATTCGTCGATGGAAAGAACTTCGCCGACGATTACTGTAGTACCGTCG
>JBBWWE010000294.1:0-2423 GCA_050256595.1 Planctomycetota bacterium | reverse complement strand
GCCACCAGGGTATAGCCCTCGAACGAATCTGCCGTGCCACCCAACCAACCGATTACCGGATCAGTAGCATGGAGTTGCACCAAGGAAATCAGAAGCAAGCACACCAGTAGCGGGAGTGAACGGGATCTGATTTTCACGATGCGTCTCCCAACCATACCTCTACACAGTCATTCAGGGACATGAGTTGTACTCGGCGCAATCGAGCACTGTGCCTGACGGATCTGGACCACATACCCCACCGAATGGAGGCGGTGGGGCATCTCCACCGGTAAACAGGTAAGCGAGCAGATAGATGGCATCTGCGATGTTTGCCAGTTCATCATCATTTGTATCCGAAGCGTCTGAACAGAAGATAACTCCACCAAGGAAGAGAATATTGAGCAATGCAATAGCATCGGCAAGATTGATGGCTGCATCGTCATTGATGTCTGCTCGTAGGAACCCACCAATGACAGGTGTCAATGTGATGGTGCCCTCGATTCCGGTCACATTCACCGATCCGGAGCCCACTACCACGATCACTTCGACCGGAGGGTTCCCCAGAGCATCGGAGATGGTCAGAGTGGTTGTTACATCCACGGTGGAACCGGCCAGTGCTCCGGGCACCGTGTCATAACTGGCAGTAACCAGATCGGTAGCCGTTGCAAACTGGATCGTTTCGATACCCTGGAAACTGTAAACACACCCGACCGTGAATCCATCACTGAAGAGATTCACATCGATGAAGTCGGGCCCAGAACCACCATTGAGGTCTGCGATGACCTGTGCGCCAGCACCCCCTGTCCCGGTCAGGATGGATGGATCGTGACTCACTCCGAGGGAGAATCCTTGAGTGTCATTGGGATACCCCGCATTGGCCGGGTCCTCTGCCAGGCTGAAGAACGCGTCGAAACTCGCTGCTCCTGTGGATTCAGGGAAAGTCACCACCTGATCCGGTGCTGTGAGGATGAAACCGGTGGGTTCCAGCGTCACGGTTCCCACTTCACCGAGTACTCCCACACCAACACCTGTATCGGTGGAAACGATATTCTGGACCGGAGGATTGCCAAGATTCTCGACTAGCTGCAACGTCGTGGTAACGGTACCGGTCGCCCCTGCAAGTGCACCGGGTAACGTCTGATAACTGATTCTCACGAGCGCGGTCTCATCGATCATCTGTATCGTCTCTGCAAATGTGAAGGTGTAAACACATCCAGCAGCGACTCCATCGGGATAAGTGGTCGAGTCGAAGAAACTCGGTCCGTTACCTCCATCGAGATCTGCAATGGGGCCTGTAGGTTCCGCTGAAGTTGCCTCCAGCAGTGAAGCGTCATGACCGAGACCGAACGAGAATCCAGCAGTACTGGTCGGAAATCCGGAGTTGCTGGTGAGTTCCTGACAGACCAGATCAGTCTCGAAGAGTGCTCCTGCAG
This sequence comes from Planctomycetota bacterium, assembly GCA_050256595.1. GTDB lineage: Bacteria > Planctomycetota > UBA8108 > UBA1146 > UBA1146 > UBA1146. Next base: position 1,011 of record JBBWWE010000294.1, on the reverse strand, counting down.
TGTTGTATCCCGTACTCACATCGAGAGCCCGCATGGTGAAGCCGGCAGTCTGGACAACTTCTATATCGCAGTTCGTTTGCGGCGCCTGCTGGTTTGCACCACAGGATCCGGTAACAGCGTAGGTGTGATTTCCGATCGGCGCCGAGAAGTCCGTATGGCTGGTGAAAGTACCTGGAATCGTCGCCACGACGATTCCATCTCGGCGGACGGTGATCTCCAGGTATGCCTCACCATTTGCCCAGGAGAGCAGCACATCGTTGCTGGAACCCTGAGAGCACACCAGAGAAGTGGCGGGCTCGCAGATACAGTCCGGATCGCCAACGCAATCGGGATCTTCGCAATCGACGAGACCATCGTTGTCATCATCGGTTCCGTTATTGCACTGTTCCGGAAGTGGTCCAGGGACTGCAGCTTCGATCTCGACGAATCCTGTGCCGATGGCTGCACCATTGAAACCACCGATTCTGACGTAGTAGATATCTCCGCCGTTCATCGAAATCTCGACGAAACTGGAGAATCCGCCACACCCGGGACCATCGCCGTTGCAAGCCACCTGAGTCAGGGCACTGCAACTACCGGTATAGACGACGATGTCAGAATCAAAATCGATGAGATCACAGGTGCTGACAGTGTAATCACCGGATGTCGGAGCCGTGAACTCGTACCAGACATCATTGATCATCTCGCCCAGGAAAGTGCCGGGACAGTTCGAGTCATCGAAGGGATCAGAACTCTGGGTGGCGGTGGTCGTATCAACCGGAGTCGATCCGATGGTCGCCTCGATCGCCCTGGCGCATTCATCCCCAGAGGCTTGAACGATACAGTTGGGATCGGTGGCACAGTCGGGATCCTCGCAGTCGATGAGGCCATCGCCGTCATCGTCGATACCGTTGGAACAGTTCTCGACGGGTCCGCCACCACCTCCAACAAAACTGACGTCGAGTTGACCGGTACCGGTAGTTCCCTCACTCCAGGAAGCCACCCGAACCAGATAGATCGGAAGAGCACACG
>JBBWWE010000293.1:0-3649 GCA_050256595.1 Planctomycetota bacterium | reverse complement strand
GCCGGGGAACGGACCATCGCCTTCGGTGGGGCGGTAGATGGAGCCGGTCAGGTAGAAGCCGGGCACCGTCTCGATGGCGATCGACTCGACGCTGTAGCCATCGTAGAGGCGCTTGTCGTGGATGATCGCCTCGATGGGAGGACGTGCTGGCATCGGATCGAGTCCGGCACCACGCAGGATCTGCTGGCGGATGTTGGCGGCACGTTTTTGCCACTGCTGGGCGTTGTCGAAGGTGGTGGCGTAATCTTCCAGCTGCTTTCGGCCCGCCTCTTCGCTCTGGAAGGGGCCCTGGCGAAGACGGGAGGCGGGCTCGTCGTCGCTGGCGATCGGTCCGGCACAGGTCACGGCCAGGATCAGCAGTGCGCTACAGATCTGCAGCATCGGATGCCTCGATTTCATCAATCGTCATCATCGTCGCCGGTGAGGAGCAGTTCCAGATCCCCCAGCCCCTTGCCGTGAGCACCGGCGAAGGCGTCCGGGTAGGGAGTGTCGACTCCCATCTGGGCGTGCCACAGGATTCGGTTGAGGGTGTCCTCATCCGCCATGTCGAACATGTGGAAAGGTTCTGCCTCGCTGGCGAGCGCCCACTGCAACTGCTTGCCCTTCAGTTCGCTCTTGGCCAGATTCTTCTGGTCGAGGGGGATCGTCGCCGGTCTGGCCTGGTAGGGCGACAGATCGGGCTTGTCGGTGAAGCAATTGTCCATCACCGGCATCATCGCATCGAACTGGGTCAAGGGGGGCACTCCGAGGATTCTGGTCATCGTGTGCAGTACCGAGGTCTGGTTGTAGAAGTCGTGGATCACCTCGCCACCGCGCCGCGAGTAGGGGCTGACCACCATGCAGAGCGAGCGGTGCCCATCGACATGATCGAAGCCGTTCTGTGGATCGTCCTCGATGATGAAGATGCAGGTGCTGGCCCAGAACGGGCTATTGCTGATCCCCTCGACGATGCGACCGAGAGCAAGATCGTTGTCGGCAAGATGGGCGCTGGGAGTGGGGGCCCCGGCGGTAGTGCCGGTGGTGTGATCCTGGGGCAGATAGACCACGCAGAAGTTGGGGAAACCACCGTTTTCGGAGAAGCCCTTCAGTTCTTCGAGAAACACATCGGCTCGTAACACATCGGGAATGCGCATGTTCCAGCCGGGGTAGTTGCGGCAACTGTATTCTTTCATGCGAGCGACGCCGATTTTCTGTGCGAACTGGATCTTCTTCTCGCCGCTGATGAAGTCGTCATAGATGGCCTGGAAACTGAGGTCCGTAGGAATCGGTTCGGCGTAATCGAACTCACCGTAGTTGCGGAAGGAGAGCCCTGCCATCAGCACCCGGTCCCAGATGAAGCCCGCCGAGGAAAAGGTCAGCGGGTCATCGCCGAAGGTGTAACTGCGGGTGAAGCCACCGAAACTCTTCTCCAGATGGTCGGTGACGATGCCTTCCGTACTCCAGGAGTGTCCGTCGGCGGAGTTGACGCCGTTGCAGTAGTAGTTGTCGAGCAATACGAACTCATCGGCGAGGGCATGATGGTTGGGAGTGATCTCGCGCCCGAAGATGCACAAACTGGGGTCGCCGTTGCCGCGTTCGACATCGCCGAACACCTGGTCGTAGGTGCGGTTCTCCTTGATGACGTAGACGACATGATCGAATACGGAGGGCTCGCCCAGTTTGCGTGGCACCGGCCGTGGTGTCTGACCGCTGCCTCGCATGGTGTAGGAGCGCAGTGCGTGCTGAGAGCGATTGTCGTCGATCACCTGTCGGGTCATCGATCGCAGTTGAGCCCGAGTCGGAGGTTTGACCTGGTTCACCGTGCCGCGATACCAGTAGACGCTCCAGCCTTTCGGGGCGGGATCACCGCTGCGGCTGCCGACACCCTTGACGTTGGCGATGTAGAGCTGGTCATCGGCGAGAACTAGCGCCCCCGGGAACCAGCCAGCAGGGATGAAGCCGTCGATCTTGTTCTGGTCGGACAGGTCTACCACGGCGACGGAGTTGTTTCCGCCGTTGGCGACATAGAGACGTCCGGAGTCCTCATCGAGAGCGAGTGCATTGGGCAAACTGCCGAAGGGAAGATCGGCCATCGGTCGCGTGGCAATGGTGCCGGTGACGGATGCCGTGGCAGTGTCGATGACATCGACCCGGTCCGAGTTGACGCAGGCGACGTACAGAGTCGATTCATCGCCGCTCAGTACCATGTCGGCGGGATGAAGTCCGGTGTCGATGAGGGCCACCTGTTTGCCGCCCTCGACATGGAGATCGACGAAGGAGACGCAGCCGCTGGCGCCGATCCCGCGTTCATCGACGATCACCTCGGTGCCCGATGAGTCGGCGGTGAGATCATCCTGTTCGGGGTGTCGTCCGCCCCAGTCGGAGACGTAGGCGCGCTTTCCATCGCTCGACAGGATCACATCGTAGGGGGCGATGCCGACCGCGATCTCGCCGACTCGCTGGCCCGCTTCCAGATCGACGATGGCGAGCGTATTGTTGCGCGACTGGCAGACGTAGGCGCGCTTGCCATCGCCCGAGAGAGCGATTCCGGTCGAGTGAGAGGCTCCGCTGCCACCGGGGCCAGCAAGAGAGATTTTTCTGGTCCAGGAGACGGTGCCATCTTCGGCGATGGACGCCTCGTGGAGAGTCGTCTGTGCGTCTGTGGCCCACAGTCGAGTGCCTTCAGCGTTGATGGCGATGCCATGCATCGATCCACCGCCGCCGGGGAAACTCAACTCCTGGCGCACCGTCTTCATCTTGCGATCGAGCACGACGATGCCCCGATGATCCTTGACGAAGATCCACTCCCCTGTCGGATGCGCAATCATGTCGACGGGTCGACCGGCGAACTCGAGTGTTTTTCCTGCGGGGCGTACCAGTTGACGGGTCGGAACCCAGTGCCCCTGTGTGGATTCACCAACGAGGGCAGGCTCCGGTGTGCGGCAACCGGGTGAGGCGATCAAGATGACGAGGGCGCTCTTTAACAGCAATCGGATGAATGACGGCATGAGATTTTCTCTACTCTTTCACGTTCACGGCAGCCAGGTGGAGCACCTGGCTCCACATCCTGGCGACTTATCTCGGGACTACCTGGTTCCCAGCAAGTGCTCCATCAGTAACTGGTCGAGCCGTTCCCAGCCCAGTCCGGTGGCACCGATGGCATCCGGGTCGATGGAGAGGGATCGCAGTTCCTTGACCTTCTCGGGTGAGTAGTCCGACAGTAGCGGATCGATGGTCGGATCGACCACCTCTGCGATCAACTCCTTCACCTCTGGATCGGCATCGAAAGCGTGAGCGCGTTCCTTCAGGATGTTGTAGGTGCGCATGCAGCCGCGGGCGAAATCCCACACCCCATCGACATCCTCGGTGCGGTAGGCGTGGGCATCGAAATGCCGAGAGCCTTCCCAGCGTTCGCCACCGGCGGTGCCTTCGAGCAGCCGGATCAACAGCAGTGCCTGCTTTGGATCTTCGGCACCGAAGCGGAAGTCCTGGTCGTAGCGGCCGATCTTCTGGCTGTTGAGATCGATGTGGAACAGTTTCTCCGCCTCCATCGCCTGGCCGACAGCGTGGACGAAGGAGAGTCCAGCCATCGTTTCGTGTGCCACTTCCGGATTCACTCCGACCATCTCGGACTGATCGAGGGTCTCGATGAAATGGAGCATATGACCGG
>JBBWWE010000292.1:0-2312 GCA_050256595.1 Planctomycetota bacterium | reverse complement strand
GTTCACCGATCCATCATCGTTGACATCTCCGGATTTCAAGCATGCGAGGACTCCGCCACCGTATAGATAGTTCAGAGCTGCCACCGGATCCGCGATGTTGGATCCCCCATCCTGGTTCATGTCGTTACGGATGAAGAAGTTATCACGAACGGCGGTACAGCAGGCAGTGCCTCCGGGTAAAGCGCACTGATTCGCTCCTGTAACACAGATCTGGTAGGAACCAGGATCCCCGATGGTGACATCTGTGGAGGTCTCCCCGCCACCGAGCGTCACTTGCACGACTCCGTCGAGGGTTACCGTGACCGAGGAAACACCAGCAGAGTTGGTCCAGGTCACGGTGGTCACTCCGGTGGCCTGATCGACCGCGCAGTTCACTCCAGTGGGTGCATCTGTTGCTGGAACCGGGGCGAAGACCAGCGAACAACTATTGCTATCAGCACTGGTCGTCGCATTACGGATGCCGCGCACCGCGAATGAAACCGTGCTCGAGGCCGCTGGACTGTAGGCTGTCGAGGTGTCGGTGCCAGCGAGGGTCTCGACCACGCTCCCGTTGGCGAGTACCTCGATGCTGTCGTAGGTGCCGCCGTTGGTCCACGACAGTTGTGCGAGCCCTACTGCAGGAGAGCCATTGCCGGCACAGGGATCCGATATCGAACAGGTCAGTCCAGTCGGTGCCGGCGTGTCGACGCTGACGGAACCAGAGACCTTGGTCGGAATGCGGCTCACCGAGGTGTTTGCCACAACGACACTGATGATGGTCGCTACTGCGGGAGATCCAAGTGCATCGGAAAAACTGAGCGTTTCAGAGGTTCCAGGAAGTGCCGTGGCAGAGCAGTCGTAAGTAAAAAGAGCAATCTCGTTATTGGCTCCAACAGGGACCTCATCGAGTGGTGAACCGAAACTCAGGATCACCCCGTAAGTTCCTCCAGGTCCTCCCGCAGGATTGATATCGGAGAACTCGAAGTCAGGGCCGTCTCCACTGTTTGAAGCTGCGGTAACCGCTCCAGGATCGATGGCTGTCAAGGTCAGGAACGCACCCCCATGGGTCAGGCCCATGCTGAAGCCTCGGGCGGCCTCATCGTTGTTGAGAGTGACCGAAGCGGCCACCGAGTCCCCAGGCAGCACCGTCTCGGTGGAGGCGGTCACGGTGTGATTCTGAGCATTCACCGAAACCGAAAATGAGCCGATAATGACTGGGATAATAAAGAGATTGTGCCACTTCGGCATCCGACCACCTCTCCCGGAAACCAGGCCCTTCCAGAAAGTCATGAAAGACCTGTTGAGCCCTTAGAATTGCCAATAAATGAGAGTAACAAACTACCTGTAAACAGCGATGTTACCTCTCCTTGATGGGCAACGCCACCGTCCTAAATTGACTATCAGGAATATTACTGAGGGGTCAATTCGTAGGGTATTGGCTCCATAACCGGGTCTACGCTGGTCGTACCATCGATCACAATCAAATTGTCGAGCGGCGGAGTTCCTTCTGGATTTCCCCATTCGAAAAATCCACTCGCTCCATCGATATTGCCCTGAAGAGTTGCCGGCACCGTGACAAAATCGATGACGATGATTTCTCGCTGCTCGTCACAGGTGAGGAAATCGGCCACCGCGAAGGACACGAGGAGACCGATCAGGATCGTCCCGTCGAGAGAATTCACTGCCCAGAAATCGGGGCCAGACCCACCATTGAGCATTTCGATGTCGATGCCCTGAGCAGAATCGGCGTAGGTTATGAGAGCCGGATCGTGCTGTATCGCCATCGACAATCCAGAAAGATAGGTCGGGAATCCGGGGTTCAGAGACCCCTCTGTGCAATGGAGAGTGAGACTACCATTGCCCTCACCAGTCACCGGGGAGTAAGGAATCTGGAGCGGTCCTCCCTGGAACAAGAACACATCCCGGATATAGATCTCGACGCTGACCTCCGAACTGCCGAAGGCGTTTTCGGCCCGGATGACATGGCTACTTTCGCCCTCCTCGAGGGCTGTTCCTGAGATGATTCCCGTATCAGGATCGAGTTCCAACCCTGGCGGAAGAGCTGGAATCGCCAGCCACTCCTCAGCAGGCCCGCACTCGCTGGTGGGAACCTGCGGAGGTAAGGGAACTCCAGCGGGGTGGGCCAGCAGCGTTTGCGGATAACCGACTTCGCAGGGTCCCTGTCCGACCACTTCGAGACTCAAATCGACAACAACACTGCCACTCTCATTACTGGCAACCACCTGAAAAACAGTGGCGGAAATCACTTCGAGCGGAGTACCGGAGATGCTGCCGGTCAGGGGGTCAAATCCGAGACCGGTGGGCAACGGTGG
>JBBWWE010000291.1:0-3347 GCA_050256595.1 Planctomycetota bacterium | reverse complement strand
CCGGACGGAGCTCTTTTTTGAGCGAACTCATTGGAAGGACTTCCAAGAAAACCCTCGGTCTGGTTGAAGCGAGAGTAACCGTACTAAAACTGACACAGGTAGGTGGGGTGAGAATCCTAAGGCGCTCGAGAGAACCATCGTTAAGGAACTCGGCAAAATTACTCCGTAACTTCGGGAGAAGGAGTGCCCCCTGGGGTGCAAGCTTCGGGGGGTCGCAGTGACTAGGCGGTAGCGACTGTTTACTAAAAACACAGGTCTGTGCTAAGACGGCTAAGTCGACGTATACAGACTGACGCGTGCTCGGTGCCGGAAGGTTAAAGGGAAGGGTTATCCCTCGGGAGAAGCTCAGAACTGAAGCCCCGGTAAACGGCGGCCCTAACTATGAGGGTCCTAAGGTAGCGAAGTTCCTTGTCGGGTAAGTTCCGACCCGCACGAATCGCGTAACGACTTCCGCGCTGTCTCAACGAGGGACTCGGCGAAATTGCAGCAGCGGTGAAGATGCCGCTTACCCGCGACTAGACGGAAAGACCCCGTGAACCTTTACTGCAGCCTAGTATTGGGCTTCGGTTCAGCATGTGTAGGATAGGTGGGAGACTTTGATGCAGCAGCGCTAGCTGTTGTGGAGTCAACCTTGAAATACCACCCTTGTTGTTCTGGAGTTCTAACCCTTGCCCGTGAATCCGGGTGGGGAACAGTGCTAGGTGGGTAGTTTGACTGGGGCGGTCTCCTCCTAAAAGGTAACGGAGGAGTCCAAAGGCATCCTCAGTGCGGTCGGTAATCGCACGTAGAGTGTAAAGGTATAAGGATGCTTGACTGCGAGACTTACAAGTCGAGCAGGTGTGAAAGCAGGGCTTAGTGATCCGGCGGTCCCGTGTGGAAGGGCCGTCGCTCAACGGATAAAAGGTACTCCGGGGATAACAGGCTGATCTCCCCCAAGAGTTCGTATCGACGGGGAGGTTTGGCACCTCGATGTCGGCTCATCGCATCCTGGGGCTGGAGAAGGTCCCAAGGGTTTGGCTGTTCGCCAATTAAAGCGGTACGCGAGCTGGGTTTAGACCGTCGTGAGACAGGTCGGTCCCTATCTGTCGTGGGTGTACGAGATTTGAGGAGATCTTCCCCTAGTACGAGAGGATTGGGGAGGACGGACCTCTGGTGTTCCTGTTGTCGTGTCAACGGCATCGCAGGGTAGCTACGTCCGGGAAGGATAAGCGCTGAAGGCATATAAGCGCGAAGCCCCCTTCAAAACTAGATCTCGCATGAGACTCCTGGAAGACTACCAGGTTGATAGGCCGGATGTGTAAGGATGGCAACATCTTCAGCTGACCGGTACTAATAAGTCGATCGGCTTGACCGCTATTTCTCCTTTGCACGGGTACGATTTTTCTGCCCGTTCACAGAGAGTGGGAATGTGCGCTCGGGAAGAATCGATGCATTGCAGTCCTCACTTAGACCAACCACCACTTCTGAAATTCATTCGATTTCAGGATCAGGCGCCTGGCGTCTGAGTTCTGCAGTCGATGAGAGTTTCCGGGTGACCATAGTGGAGGGGCCACACCCGTTCCCATTCCGAACACGGAAGTTAAGTCCTCTACGCCGATGGTAGTGGGTCAAACCGCGAGAGTAGGTCGTTGCCCGGTTTTTTGAAATACTTCGGGCTGTCATGTCTTTGGACGTGGCAGCCCGTTTTTTTGTGCCCGATTTAACCAGTCTGATCGATGCTGATCACGATTTTGCCAGCAGACTCGCGTTGCTCCATCCGTTGGTGTGCTGCATGAAGGTCCTCGAGTGTATAGACCGAGTCGATGACACTTCGAAGTTGCTCTTGTTGCTGAAGTTTGAGCAATCGATGTAGATCCTGGCGTCTTCCCATCGTCGATCCGATGATCTGCTGGTTCTTGAAAAATAGCCGTTTCAGATCGATTGAAACGTTCGATCCGCTGGTCGCTCCGCAGGTGACGATCCGTCCTCCCCACGCAAGGGATCGAAGACTGCTTTCCCATGTGGTTTCACCGACATTTTCGAAGATGACATCGGCACCAGCCCCGGAAGTGATCTTCTTGAGCGATCTCCACCAGGTTTCATCGGTGCTATCGATCGTCTCCGAGGCGCCGAGTTGTTCGGCAAGTGTCCGCTTTGACTCTGTGCTGCCGGTTGCGACGACCCGGGCCCCGAGCAAAGTACCCATCTGGATCGCCATCGTGCCGACTCCGCTGGCGCCGGCGATGACCAGTAATGTCTCACCGCGTTTCAACTGTGCTTTTTGTAACATCGACCAGGCGGTCAGTGCCGACAGCGGGAAGGCGGCACACTCATGCCACGAGATTCCGGCAGGGCGAGCAAGAAGTTGTGCTTCGGGGACGACCACAGCTTCCGCGCAGGTGCCATCGCGGGTTTCTCCGAGAATTCCATATTCGGAACACAGCATGTCGTCACCGGCTGCACATCGGACGCAGACTCCGCAGGAAAGACCCGGAGCGAGCACCACTTCCGACTCGAGATGAGTTGGAGCGACCCCTTCTCCGATCGCCTCGACGATTCCTGCCCCATCACATCCGGGGATCAAGGGGAGCGGAAACTGATGACCATCGACTCCCTTACGCACCCACAGATCGAGATGGTTGAGTGCTGCCGCCTTGAGACGCACCCGGACCTCACCAGGACCCGGCTCCGGTACATCTGTTGTTTCTATCAGCAACTGATCCGGGCCGCCGTGTTCTCGTACTCTTGCACATAGCATCGTCATCAGTGGTGCTCCTAGAAAGCGAGATCGTCAGGTCCGACGAGTCCCTGCCGCTTGGCCCAGCGAGGTGGTCGTTTGGCCAGGAACGCCTCGATACCCTCGCGCGAATCGGGGTGAGAGAGAACCTCCGTAAGGTAATCGTGTTCGATTTCGAGCAACTGGCCACCCCCGTTCCTTCGACCCAAGCGATGAAATTGACGCATCGTGATGGCCAGGATGGAAGGACTCATGGCACAGTAGGGTTTGATCTCGTCATCGATGGCTTGATCGAGAGAATCATGGTCACACACAACATCGATGATCCCGTCCGCCTTCAGATCTCCTGGATCGACGGTATTTCCCGACAACACCATGCCGATGGCACGACCGTAACACCGTCGCGCCAGCAACTGGACGATGCCGGCAGGGGGATAACAGCCGAGTTTTATCTCGGGCAGGCCCAGAACCGCTGATTCCTCGACGACGATCCGGTCACAGGCCAGAGCCAGTTCCAGGCCGCCGCCTAGACAACGCCCTTGCACGGCCGCGATGACGATGGCGTCGATATTGCTGATCGATCTGAGGCAATCATGAAAAACCGGTAGTAGTTCGGGCATCTTCTCCGGAG
>JBBWWE010000290.1:0-4760 GCA_050256595.1 Planctomycetota bacterium | reverse complement strand
AGGTCTCGACGAATCCTTGCTCGCGACCGGATTCAGTTACGAGCGTCGAGAACTGGATCATGGAGCGCTTGAGGTATTCGAATCGTTGCTGAAAAAAGCCCGTGAGATTCGACGTGGAGGTAGCGCCTGCCTGGACATGGCCCACACCGCTTCCGGTGTTTTTCAGGGTTTCTGGGAGTTCCACCTGGCGCCTCATGATGTTGCTGCTGGAGCCTTGCTGGTCCGGGAGGCTGGCGGCATCGTCACCGATTCGACCGGAGGCGACAATTGGCTCAACGGCGGCAGCATCGTTGCTGCCTCCGTGGATCTACATCCGCTTCTTCTCGAGGTGGTCAGTCGTGCAACTCCACCTGCCGATGGTGCGCCCTTGGTGGGGGATCGATGAGTTCACCTCGAGGCCGTCCGCTGGTCGTGCGTGGCGCATGCGAGAACAATCTTCGCTCGTTGAATGTCGAGATTCCCAGGGAACGATTCGTGGTGGTGACCGGGATCAGTGGATCCGGGAAATCGACTCTGGCACACCAGATCATCTGCCGCGAGGGTCAGCGCAGATTCGTCGAAAGCCTGAGCGCATATGCTCGCCAGTTCCTGGGTCGCCTCGATCGACCGAAAGTCGAGACGGTCGAGGGGCTCAGCCCGACCATCTCCATCGACCAGAAGACCATCTCGAGAAATCCGAGATCCACCGTCGGGACCATAACAGAGATCCTCGACATGTTGCGGCTGCTCTATTCGCGCCTGGGGATTCCGCATTGCCCTTCTTGTGGGGAGCTGGTCGAAGGTCGTAGCCGCGACCAGATCGTCACTCATGCCTGGGATCACCATCGTGGCAGCGAGGTGCTGATCTGTGCGCCGATTGTCTTGGAGAGAAAGGGCGAATATCGCAAGGAGATCGAGCAGTTGCGTGAGCAGGGGTTTGCCCGGGTTCGCATCGACGGTGAGGTGATTCGACTGTCCGAGGAAATCGCCCTGGCACGTTATGAGAGACACACCATCGAGGTGGTGCTTGATCGATTGAAACTGGTTGAAGGAAAACGCGGTCGTTTCGCCGAATCGGTCGAAAAGGCTCTCTCCATCTCGGATGGGCTGGTCAACATCGTCGTCGGCGATGCGTCTCGGATCTTTTCAAGTCGCTTCGGTTGCCTCTCCTGTTCCATCTCGTTTCCGGAGATGGAACCGCGCCTCTTCTCATTCAACAGTCCGCAGGGGGCCTGTTCTCGATGTGACGGGCTCGGCAAGAGGCGGTCCCCTTGCGAGAAAACACTCCTCAAGGATCCCTCACTGTCCATCGAGGAGGGGGCGCTGGTGCTTCGTCGTCAGGGAAAGGTGATCCGCAGTATCTCGGTACTGTGGTCAGAACTTGAAGCGCTGGCGCGAGCCGAGCGAATAGCACTCGACCGGCCTTGGAAGAAACTCTCCTTGCGCGCCAAGAAGTTGTTGCTGGAAGGTTCCAAGGCGGTGTCTGCCCGGACCCAGTGGAGTGGTTTCATCGAGATGATGGAAACTGCCTACGACCTCGAGGGAGGAAGGGAACTCGAGCGACACATGCCCTGGACGGTCTGTCGTTCCTGTCAGGGTAGTCGGCTTCAGCCGGTTTCTCTTGCAGTGCAGTACCGGGGCCTGGGAATCCATCAGATCTGCGCATTTACCGTCACCGAAGCACGCGAGTTCTTTTCCGGACTGGAACTGGATGCGAAGGAAGCACGAATCGGGCAATCGCTCTTTCCCGAGATCGAGTCGCGACTCGAGTTCATGGAAAAGGTCGGATTGGGATACCTCTCCCTCGATCGATCTGCCGATACGCTTTCCGGTGGTGAAGCCCAGCGGATCCGTCTCGCCAGTCAACTTGGAAGTGGCTTGCGGGGAGTGCTCTATGTTCTCGATGAACCGTCCATCGGCCTTCACCCGCAAGACAATCAATCGATGCTGGAGATGCTTCGAGGTTTACGAGATCTCGGCAATTCCTTGCTGGTGGTGGAACATGATCGGAGAACGATAGCCAGTGCAGATCATGTCATCGACATCGGCCCCGGGGCGGGCATCGAGGGGGGAGAACTGGTCGCGCAAGGATCTGTATCGGCGATTGGCAAGGTTGCGCGGTCGATCACTGGACAGTACCTGACCGGTAAGAGTCGCATCGAAGTGCCCGATACGCGACGAAGCGCCTCGGCATCCGTCACCATTCGTGGCGCCAGGATGCATAACCTCAAGAACATCGATGTGAATATCCCCGTGGCTTCGCTGGTTGCGATCACTGGTGCCAGCGGATCTGGCAAGAGCACCTTGATCCAGAAGATCCTGCAGCCGGCGCTAGCAGAAAATCTGGGACTCGTGACGGAACCCCCGGGCGATCATGATCGGATCGAGGGCCTCGATCAGTTCGACAAGATGATCCGCATCGATCAGAGTCCCATCGGGCGCACTCCTCGTTCCAATCCGGGTACTTACACCAAGGCGTTCGATGACATCCGCGATCTCTTCGCACGCACTCCGGAGGCTCGCGCGCGTGGTTGGAAGAAGGGCCGTTTCTCCTTCAATGTCAAAGGTGGCCGCTGTGAGGCTTGTGAAGGAGCCGGGGTCATCACCATCGCCATGCAATTCATGGCAGACATTACTGTGATTTGCGATGAATGTGGCGGAACTCGATTCAATGACGAGACACTCACGGTTCGCTGGCGTGGCCATGACATCTCTCAGGTTCTGGCGCTGTCGATCGAACAAGCCGCTGATTTATTCGCAGACATTCCTCAGATACACCGGACCATGGATGCATTGCTGGATGTCGGTCTCGGTTACGTCTCCCTCGGTCAACCCAGCACAACCCTTTCCGGCGGCGAGGCTCAGCGAGTAAAACTGGCGACGGAACTGAGAAAGAGGAGCACCGGCAAGACCCTGTACACCCTCGATGAACCGACCACGGGGCTGCACTTCGCTGATATCAAGAAATTGCTCGCCTGCCTTCATACCCTGGTGGATCGCGGCAATACGGTATTGATTATTGAACACTGCATGGATGTTGTCTTGCAGGCGGATCATGTCATCGATCTCGGCCCCGGTGGAGGTGCTGATGGGGGTCGTGTCGTGGCTTGCGGAACTCCTGAACAGGTGGCCACAACATCCACTGCAACAGGCCAGGCGCTGGCAGAAGAACTGGCACCGCACAAACGAACGACGACACGTCGAGGAAAGAAGCGAGGTTCTGGGTCAGGAGAGGCTGCAGATCATTTCCTGATCGAAGGTGCCAGGCAGAACAATCTCAAGGACCTGCGAGTCGAGATTCCGGCGGGAAAGTTCACGGTGATCACGGGTCCGAGCGGATCCGGCAAGAGTACTCTGGCATTCGACATCCTGTTTGCCGAGGGGCAGCGGCGATACATCGAGAGCCTCTCGACTTACGCCCGTAGATTCATCGGTCAGATGGATCGGGCAGAAGTCGACCGGGTGGAGGGGATCGCTCCTGCCATCGCCATCGATCAAAGAAATCGTGGTTCCAACCCTCGTTCGACGGTGGCCACATCGACGGAGATCTACGATTACCTGCGGATTCTATTCTCACGAGCAGGTCTGGCCAGTTGCACCACCTGCGGATCCCAGCTGGAGGATTCGACGCCAGCAGCAGCGAGTCGTGCCATCCTGGAGCAACGTGAGCAGCAGCCGACGCTGTTGCTGGCACCTCTCGACCGACCGTTTCCTGATGCGGATGAGTTGATCCGGGAGGGGTATGCGCGTGTTCGGGCAGATGGAGATGTGATCCGTATCGAGCAACTGTCCGGGCAGGGATCGCTCGATGATTTTGACAAACTCGAGGTGGTTATCGATCGACTTCGCCCGAGTGCCTCTGGAAGAGCTCGCGTTGCTGAAAGTGTCGAAGAGGCATACCGGCGCGGGGGAGATCGCCTTGTTGTTGCCGACGCCAACGGAGTTGAAGTTCAGCGTTTTACTCGCCGCCCGTCTTGCCCCTCGGGCCACATGATGCTGGCGGAGGAACTGACTCCGCGGCTTTTCTCCTTCAATCATCATTCCGGTGCCTGTCAGCGATGCTCGGGTCTTGGAGTGCTGAAGCAGGTCGATCCGCGCCGTCTCATCACGGATCCTTCGAAGCCCCTTTTCAAGGGTGCGATGAAACACCGCCTTGGATCCTGGATCGGTCGAAGAAGTGGCAGGGTTCGCAAGGTCATCGATGCCGCGCTCATCGAGCATGGGTTCGACCCTGACGACCCCGTTGATGATCTAGGCGACGACGGTTGGAGTCTCATCCTGGATGGGACAGGAGATCTCTCCTATCCGGTTAGATATCGTACCCGGCGCGGTAGTGGCCGACTCCGTCGTGTGACAGGGTCGACGTGGGAAGGACTTCTCAAGAGGGTCTCCATCTGGCATCAGCGCGCCAATTCACCGCGCTGGCGCAAGGCGATCGAGGACCACTTGAGTGTCTCGAAGTGTCCTGGCTGTGGCGGCGGCCGTCTCAAACCGGAGTTACTGGAGGTGAGGATTGCCGGGCAGAACATCTCCGAGGTGTGCGCTCGTACCGTAGACGAGGCACTCGCCTTCTTCGATCAACTGCAACTGACCGGATATCGAAAGGAAGTGGCCGATCAGGTCCATCGCGAAGTGGCCAGTCGGCTCCGTTTCCTTCACCAGGTAGGACTTAATTATTTGGCGCTGGATCGATCGACGGAGACGCTATCAGGTGGAGAAGCACAGAGGATCCGCCTGGCAACTCAGATCGGGAATCAACTGGTGGGTGTTCTCTACGTTCT
>JBBWWE010000289.1:0-3177 GCA_050256595.1 Planctomycetota bacterium | reverse complement strand
GGTGACAGATTTTTCGCGAATCCTGGTCAGACTTCCCACCTGGGTCGGAGATGCGGTGATGGCAACCCCGGCGCTCAGAGCGTTGCGTCGACGGTTTCAGCCCGCGACGATCGCGCTGATGGGCGCTGCGCATCTCGAAGGGCTTCTCGATGGTGCCGATCTGTTCGATCGTTGGATTGCCACCGATGGCACCGCAGGTAATATTCTCGCCGCTCGAGAGTTCGATGCGGATGTGGCGGTGATCCTTCCTCATTCTTTTCGCAGTGCATGGGAGACATGGCGGGCACGAATCCCTCGCCGCATCGGTTTTTCCCGTCAGGCGCGCGGCTGGATGCTGACCGATCCATTGCGCCCTCACCGGCTCGGACCGGGCAAGCGGGCGATTCCGATGCACTACGAATATCTCGAGGTTGTGGGGGTTCTGGGAGCTAGCGGTGATGGTCAGGGGTCGATCCTGGGGATCCCCGATGCCATCGCACGAAAAGCGGGAGTCCGTCTCGCCGAACTCTCCATCGGCTCAGATCGGCGCTGGATCGGGTTTCATCCAGGTGCTGCTTTCGGGCCGTCGAAAATCTGGCCGCTCGATCGGATGGCGCGGGTGGCCAGCAGGCTGCGCGAAGAGGATGGCTGTGGAATCGTGATCACCTGTGGTCCGGGTGAAGAGGAACTTGCGTACGATCTGGAGACCAGAATCGGTGGCGAACTGGTCAACCTCGGTCGTGGGCTATGGCCACTCGATGAACTGAAGGTACTGATGGAGAAACTCTCCGTACTGGTCACCGGAGACACCGGTCCGCGGCACATCGCTGCCGGAGTTGGAACCCCACAGGTGGTTCTCATGGGACCCACCAGCCCTGATTACACCGATGCGTTTCTCGAGACGACCCGCGTGATCCGCAAGGAACTCGATTGTAGCCCCTGCCAGCAGAAGGTCTGTCCTCTGGGCCATCATCGGTGCATGGAAGAGATCGAACCGGATCAGGTGGTATCGGAAGTGCGCGGGTTTCTCGAACGAGTTTCCCAGCCGATGGCTGACGAGAACTCCGTCTAGGGAGTTGCGACCAGTTCCATGACCCGGTGAGCGGTACTGAGCATGACCCTGGCCAGTGCACCATCGGGATCACTGCTGAGCACCGGAACTCCTTCATCTCCGCTGAGTGCGGTGGCCGGCTCCAGAGGGATCTTTCCGAGGAAGGGGACGCCGTAATCGCGTGCAGCTTTCTCGCCACCTTCGCCCTTGAAGATCTCGGTGACCTGGCCGCAATGGGAGCATTCGAAGCCACTCATGTTTTCCACGATGCCGAGGATGGGAACGCTGGTTCTCTGGAACATCTGGATTCCTCTTCGCACATCGAGCAAAGCCACATCCTGAGGGGTGGTCACGATCAAACCTCCGGTGAGTGTGAGCGATTGAACCAGGGTCAGTTGAGCGTCTCCGGTTCCGGGAGGAAGATCCAGGATCAGAAAATCGAGCTGTCCCCATTCAACCTGGAACAAGAACTGTCGGAGCAAGCCAGTGACCATCGGCCCACGCCAGATCACGGGTGAATCCTCCTCGAGGAGATAACCGATGGACATCGTTTTGAGTCCATGAATTTCGATGGGAACGATGGTTTCATTTTCAGTGGAGCGGGGTTTGGAATCCTCGGTCCCTAGCATCTTTGGTGTCGAGGGGCCGTAAACATCCGCATCGAGGAGACCGGTTCGTTTCCCCAGAGCCGCCAGGGCCATGGCGAGATTCACGGCGATGGTGGACTTTCCGACACCTCCCTTGCCACTGGCAACGGCGATGATGTGCGAGACCCCGGGAATTTGTTGGGCGCCCACAACACTCGAGCCGGGACCCTGGGCTGCATCGGGAGTGGGGTCGGGAGACTTCCGCAGCACAGTGACCTTCTCGACATCATCGATGGCCCGAATCTCATCTTCGATGCGATCACACAGAGAGTTTTCCTGGGTGGTGAGACCAGAAGAGAAGTGGAGAACCAGGGTCACTTCCCCCTCGCGGGCGATCACCCTCTGAACGATGCCCGCTTTGACGATACTGGTCGGGGTTCCCGGCAATGGAATCGCCTCCAGCACCCGGTTCACTTCTTCCACCACACGCTGCTTGTCAAACGTCATCGAATCACCTTTTTCGGTGATAGGGGAATGGAATGTTCGTGCATCGTGACAGGATAGGCACCCGGATTGGATAGGTACCCATTACCTCATGGATCGTAGCGATAGAAGTGGATTCCGGCAATCAATCCCGCTCCCTCATCTGTCACAACCATCTTTTCATGCCCCACGCGTCGGTCGAATGGGCTATTTGGGGAATCTCTTCGAGTCGGGTGATAGGATCGTTGAAAGCCAGAGATGTGATCAGAAATTCAAGGGGTAATCGAACGGGAGAGAGCCGATGGGCCAGTTCCAATTCATCGATATCGAACAACTTGAGGGCAGGGTCTCCGAGAATCAGGGGTTGCTCCTGGTTCACTTCACCTCTCCGATGGTGACCTCCTGTTCCTTCATGCGTCGTTCTCTGGCGCTGATCGCGCCCGAGTTTCGTGAACAGGTCAACTTCACAGAGGTCGAGGTACGACTCCAGGAAGTTCGTTTCATGAAGCACTACTTGATCCGGGCGGTACCCACCCTGGTCATTTTTGATGGATCCAACGAGGTCGAGCGACTCGACCGCATCCTGCTGCCGGCGGAACTGAGGGTGTTCCTCAAGGATTCGGTGGCCTTTTACGGTGTGCCCCAACCGACTCCACGGCAGAAAGATTCCGACAACAACTCCTGAGCTGCGAGTGTCCTGCTCGTCTTGTCCATTCAGAACTGCCCGCGACACTTTCACGACAAAAAGCTGGAACTCCTCGTCTCGTCTTTACGTTGTTACGGATGAGTAAGATGGGAGCGATGAACTGGAAGTTACTAGCCGTCCCAACGGTTAACTTGGCTTGACAATCTAGTTTGAATCGCTTACATTGTTTTCAGAATCCTACCTTTCAGAGCCCATGAGGCGCAGTTGGTATCCTCTACTAGCGGCGCCTCTTTTTTTGATTCTGGAGTATTCTGGCCCGATCCAGCCCTGCACTTGAAATCGCCGCGCGGTCCAGCGTTGTCACCTGCTGCCAGCGGTGCCTCCAGTGGGTTCCAGGCGGTATCGTTTCGGCTCAGGAAGTCGTGGACGAG
>JBBWWE010000288.1:0-1943 GCA_050256595.1 Planctomycetota bacterium | reverse complement strand
GGATCTCGGCGATGGTCAACTGTTCGAGCGGAAGCCGATCGAGATAGGCCGCTGGCAGAGATGGAGTTTTGCGCTTCCAACGCTCGGGACCGGCCGCTCCAAAGTAGTCGGTGGTGGCGAGCCGTGCCGGATGAATCCCGGTCTGGATGCTGACACGAGTCGGGCTACAGACCGGGCAGGCGGCATAGGCACTGCTGTAGCGCACTCCCTGAGCGGCGAGTCTGTCGATGGATGGAGTCTCGTAAAAAGTGCTTCCGGTGCAACCGAGATCGGTCCAGCCCAGATCATCGACGACGACCAGCAGGATCGAAGGGGGTGGATCAGCGGGCGAACTCACATACGGACTGCTCGTGGTGAGCGCGACCAGCAGTAACCATGGTGTCATGATCAAGACTTCTCCTTCTTGGAAACGCCGAGAAACGCTCTCGGGTCGGCGGCATCGCGCAAGCCATCGCCGAGAAAGTTGTAAGCCAGCACAGCGAGGAAGATGAACAGGCCCGGTGTCACGAGCCACGGATTGTACTTCAGTACCTCGGAGCCCTGGCAGTCCTTGAGCAGCAACCCCCACGAAGAATCGGGTTCGGTGATTCCGAAACCGAGAAAGGACAGCGCCACTTCACCGAGGATGTAGTAGGGGACATAGAGAGTTGCGGTGACGATGACGATGGAGGCCGTGTTGGGCAGCAGGTGGCGCAGGATCACCCGGGCCGAAGAGCCACCGAGCGCCCGGGCGGCGAGGGCGTACTCACTTTCCCGCAGGCTCAGCACCATTCCCCGGATCATCCGGCCGATGCTGGCCCAGCCGACGATGGCCAGGATGGCGACGATCATCATGTAGGTCTGGCGCGGGCTCAGTTCGTCCGGAATGGCGTAGCGCAGCGTCAGGATCAGGTACAGCCCAGGAATCGCCAGCAGCAATTCGACCAGTCGCATCAACCAGAAATCTGCAAGGCCACCGAAGTAACCGGCAATCCCGCCGATGACGAGTCCGATGGAGATGCTGATGAAGATGCCGATCAGGCCGACCGACAACGAAATCTGTCCGCCGTAGAGGATTCGCGTCCACAGGTCTCGCCCCAGGATGTCGGTCCCGAGCAGGAACAGACCGGTGTGCAGGTCCTTTCCTGTGGGGTGATCTTCGGCTGCGATGCCCATCAGATGCATGCTGCCGTGGATGGGAAAGAAACCGCACAGGCTGAAGATCTCGTGCGGCTCGCTGGCCTCGACGAAGAAACTCACCGGTACCGAGATCGATCGATCCTCGGCGAGGATGTATTCCGTTTCACCATAGGCATCCCAGGAGACGTATTCGCGCAGGGGATGAACGTGGGGACGGAGGGTGAAGTTGCCATCGCTGTCATGAAAATGAACGCCGCCCTCGAACCACTCCCACTTGCGCGAGTACGTGTCGAGGATGACCTCATCGAAGTTCTCGTCCTCTCCGATCACTTCGCCGATCTTCTCGATGACGTATCCACCCAGCACCATCGGACCGTACTTGACGGTGTACTTGTTGATGTCGTTGCTGCCGTAGGGGCCGATGAATCCACCGAAGCAACTGAGCAGGTAGAGGATCAGGAGGATGGTCGCGCCACTCATGGCGAGACGGTTCTTGCGCAATCGGTACCACAGCATCGACCAGGGGCCGCGCGGTGGCGGCAACTTCGATTCCACCGGGTGGCCATCGATCATGACAACCTCACCCTCGGGTCGACCAGTGACAGTAATAGATCTGCTACCAGGTTGCCGAATACCAGCAGCAAGGTAGAGATCATCACGCTCGCCATTACTAACGGCTCATCCTTGGCGCTGAGAGCATCGAACACCAGTCTTCCCAGCCCGGGCCAGTTCAAGACGATCTCGACCAGCAGAGAGCCGCTGAGCAAACTGGCCAGTGAGTATCCGAACAGGGTGACCAGTGGATTGACGGCGTTGCGGAATGC
>JBBWWE010000287.1:0-2933 GCA_050256595.1 Planctomycetota bacterium | reverse complement strand
AGCCATTGATCACCAGGATGTCGATGGTGGACTCGACCGTCACTTCCAGCGATGGCAACGATTCGTTTTCGGAAGCATCGATCGCAGTGATCACGTAGTGGAGTTGGCCCGCTCCTGCTTCGCTGTCGACAAAGACATTTTCCTGCAGTGGAAGCGGATTCACCAGGGAGTAAGGCCCACCGGCAACCACAGATCGATGGACGAAATAGCCACTCAAGTCGGGCTCCGGGTTTGCATCCCAGGAGAGGGTCACGCTTCCATTGGCCGAAACTGCAACGACTCCGGTCGGAGGCGAAGGCGCGACCACATCTGCTGCCGTTGCAGAGTAGGGCCCCTCGAACACCACCGTCGATGTCGCCAGATCTGCCGAGACGGTGGTCTCGCCGAACCACGCCACCGCCGAGGTCATGTTGTCTGAGAGCGGCGTGAGTTGCCCCAGTTGACCATCGAGCACCAGATCCGTCGATTCCCGGTAGTCCTCGATCGGTTGACCGCCGAGGGGGGTCGTCTCGCTGTACTGGTAATGGAAACGATTTGCCCAGACATGGAACTGCCCGCCGGCGGGCAGGACCGACTGAAGTTGCGTCAACACCTGACCGGCGTTGTCGTTTGCCAGTGTGGTCGGCGTCGGAGTGGTCGGTACATCTTCGGCAAAGAGCCCGGTGCCCTGTTGAAGCAGTGCGATCTGAGCGTCGATGAAACTGTCGTAGTCCACTTGCAACTGGGCATCACCCGCCATCAACGCATACAGCGCATCGAGAATCACGATGTCGTTTCCGAGCATCGCATCGAAGAGAGCCACCAGTAGATCGGGGCGCTGTTCTTCGAGGAACTCGAAATACACGCCGGCGTACCTGTAGAAGGTGAACGACCCATAGGTCGCACTGGTGATGTCGGCCACCGTCAGACGAGAACTGTCACCTGAAATCCGATCGAGCAGAATTCCTCGTGGCAGTACCCCATTGATTCGAGTCGCACCGACCAGGTATTCCGCCAACCCCTCGTTGTACCAGACCAATCGATTCCCTTCGTACAAGGTGCCGGACTCCCCGAAGCTCCCGGTGATCAGGTATCGGCTGTCCAGGTAGTGCGTGTACTCGTGACGGAGAAGTTCTTCCAGGGTGTAGATGCTCTGGGCGGGCGTTCGGTCGTAGGTGAAGAGTGTCGCCCACGCTTCAATGAAGATTCCGCCGTTATTGGTCGACAGTCCGTACAAGAAAGGTTGATAGGTCTGATATGCCTGCGGACTGCCGTAAATCACAAGCGTGAGCGCTTCGTTGCTATCCCCGGGGACGGGCTCGAGGGCACCGCACTTGCGGAAGAACTGACTATCGACCTCCTGGATGGCGTCATAGAGTTCGTTCGCCGCATCGAGGTCGATCGCGGTCAAGAATTTCAATCGTCCCTGGTCGAACAGGAACTCATTGGGAAGTGCGATCGCCATCACTTCGGCGCGAATCTGGTCGAGATCGAGAGCACCACCGCCATAGAGGAGCCCATCAAACTGCGACTCGAGATCAGTGACCGCCCTCAACCACGGACCGGAGTACTGGACGTGGCTGTTGTACGCCTGCGTGAGGATGTCATGGGCAGCGTCTCTCGTCGCCGGTTCCAGAAACCCGAAGCGGCTCATCACCCAGATCGCATTGAGAACGACATACTCGCTATCACTCGTGTAGGTGAGATCGAGGGCCATCGTTGCAACCACCGCGATGAGGCCCGGTGGGATTGCAGAGTACCAGGGGCTGGAGGTTCCTCCCGAGTTGTTCTCGTTTCCGATCTGGCGGGCGAGGGTGAACAGGCAGCGATACGCCATCAGGCGTTCATGGTAATCATCTTCATGGGCCAGATCGGAGGTGTAGCGTTCGAGCACTGCCTGGATCTGATCGATAACCATCACGCTGGCGTTGGTGCTATCGATGCTCACCAGCCACTGCGACAGGAGCGACACCGGAGGATCGACGGTGATCAACTCCGGCTGTTGACCGATGGTAACCATCGCCTGCACCGCCGCTGAAAATGTCGCGGCATCGTAGGTCACGCTCGCCTGGTAAAACTCGTGGTAGAAAGCGATCTGGTAGAAATACGACATCCGGCGCAGCCGCTCGGAGTTACCCAGCAGATCGAGTGCCTCGGATTCGATGGCACTTGCGATCAGCAGCACATTGGCGGGTGCAATCGCTACTTCGACATCTCCGTCGAAGGACCACAACTCGTCGAGACAATCGTCAGTACTGGTTGCCACCAACTCGATGAATGCCGCACCCGTGGCCGCCGCAAAGTCGGCAGAGCTACACGGCCCGGCCCAGGGGCTAGCACCAGCGCTTCCGGAGGATCGGGCCACGACCAGGGCATCTCGGTCTGCCCCTCGCGGTCGCGTTGCTGCCGCTCGGTCCGGATCCACGGCATGCCCGCCGCTACATGGCGCGTCGAGGTGGGCGGTCTCCGATTCGAGATCGCCCAGAGGCGGTTGCAGAGATGGAAGTTGCCCCGGAAGCGATGGAGGTACCACCTGACCAAACGCAAACGATGCACAGAAGCACAGCATGACCAGCGCCAATCGACGCATGAAGGCGTAGGTACTGTGGTGCCTCGGCAACATGATGACCTCCGGTGATTACGAGCAACTCGAGATCCTGGATCAACCCCTACTCTACCGACTGTCCCGTACTGCGACAATTTGAATCATCGGTTCCCTCGGCTCTTTGGCTGGTTCATCCTGCATCCGGAAACCTCTCCCCATCGACATCATGTATTCAGATTCCCGCACGCAGGAGGCCCAGCATCGTGACCCGCAACTCATCGACCTCCGCAGTAGCCAATTGGCGATCATCGATCCGGCACTTGGAGGCGGTGGATCCTCATCTGGGTCGAGTCATCGATGCTTGCGGCAACATCAAACTGGAGATCCAGCGCCGTCGTTCCCCCTTCGA
>JBBWWE010000286.1:0-3906 GCA_050256595.1 Planctomycetota bacterium | reverse complement strand
TGCCACGTATCCGCGGCAAGCCGTCATCGAGAAAGTGATCGATGCCACAGGTCACGGATCTTGAGATCATCAAGTTACCGTATGCTCACCGTCAGACTTGGGGCCCATCAGTAGGAGATAGCCACCGCATAGCAGCAAGATGAATCCCAGGCTTCCGAAACCGAGGACGATCCGGTTGATCATCGCTGCCAGATCCGACGGAGAGAGAGCACTACCAGCAGCCAGATCGACAGCGGGTACAAAGATGAGCATAGCCTTGGTCGGAAAGGACAGATCGATACCGGTCGGGGAAGCCGCCAGTTGCATGAATTCGAAGTACGCCCTCACCACTACCACAAGTAGCAGTAATCCCACTAATACGACGAATATTCCGGCTGGTGTGCGCATCTCTCAGTTTCCCTTCGGGCGGGCAAATCGATCTTGAATTTGAGCCAGGATCTCTGCTGTCGCAGTCTCGACTCCCCTGTCATCCGCGAGCAATGCCCCGCCGATCAGCAACATTGTATCGCAGCCGAAGTCCTCGATCATCTCCGGCACCCGCTCGAGACTCATGCCTCCGGCAGGGATCGCCCAACCCGAGGCGATGTGCCCCATCGGTGCGCGCAGTTGCTCGGCGATCTGACATCCTTGCTGTCGCGTGGTTGCGAAACGGCCGCCGGCATTGACGAATACCGAGCCATCGAGCCCTGCCAACCGGGCCAGGGTTCCATGAACGATCGGTAACGAGATACCACTGTCGCGATGCACCGTCATGACACCACTCATCGAAGGATGTCCGATGTGAACCCCTGGCCAGCGGGAAGTCAGTTGTCGAACCCGGTCGAGACCGATGACCCATGGCGCCATCAGTGCTCCGTCGGCACCGGCTGCAAGTGCTACCTCGAGACGTGCGTCGAGTTCTTCAGCGGGAGCCATCAGATTGACCAGATACAATACGTGTCGATCACCCTCGGATTCTCTCACCGCTGCCGCGCAACGTTCGATTCGATCTTGAAAGGAAGGAAGGTCATCATCGATCAGGTTATGGTCGTCCTTGACCAGATCTCCGCCACCGGTAACGAAATCTCGACACACCTCGACAAGATCAGCCACCGGAGCCCCCCTCGGTTTGAGAGCAGTTGCCACCAGTGGGCGATCATGAACCCCGGTGAGTTCTCTGACCCCGGATACACCATGACTCGGTCCCGCAAAACCACGCAGGACATCGTCGGGTAACTGCAACCCGATGAGACGAATTCCTGGCATCATCGAGCAGTTCCCCAGCAACAGATTGAGCAAACGAGTCAGGTCGGATCCTGCCAGTTCTCCGGCAAAGGAGAGAGTCAACTCCTGCACCCCGGTCGAGGTTTCGTGCAAATCCTCGACGGTGGCCACGATCTCTTGCTCAATCTTCGGGTGACGGGAGATGAGCGATTCGGGAACTTCCACCGTCAATTCGACCGCGATGGAGCGTGCCAGCGCAGCACAGTCCTGTGCAGCGCAATGCAGCCGATAGGTCGCTTCAATCCGTTTCAATCTCACCCCTTTGGACCCGAATTATACGTGAACCTCGCGGATCTCTCACCCAAGATTGCGGGTTCGCGGTATTCTGTCGGGGGCGCGGGTCAGTCGCTACCGGGTCGCTACCGGTTACTGCCGCTCGCCTGCCTAACCACACGAACCCTGCTCGGGGCTCGTACAGGTGTTGAACGGGAGTGTCGAGATGAGCGTTCGTGTCGGACTGATGGGCTTTGGTCGTATCGGTCGCAACATTTTCCGTGCCGTATATGGTCGTGACGATATCGAGATTGTCGCCATCAACGAACTCGCCGACATCCGGTCGATGGAATACCTGCTGCGATTCGACTCTCTTCAGGGCCCCTTCGAGGAGCCGATCCGGGTACTCGATGATGCCATCTACGCAAGAGGTCGTCAGATTCCCGTCCTTCATGAGCGAGAACCAGGCGAGATCCACTGGTACGAGCATGGAGTCGACGTGGTTGTCGAGGCCACGGGAAAGTATCGCGGCCGCAAAGACCTCCAGAAACACCTCGACCAGGGCGCCGACCGGGTCATCCTCACCACTCCTCCGATCGACGATATTGACCATCTGCACATCCGAGGAGTCACACCCGACAAACTGGATCGATCGAGCCGGATCATCTCGTGCGGATCGTCGACCGCCAATGCCACCGCACTACTGGTCAAGGTGCTCGACGACACATTCGGTGTCGAGGAAGGCTCCTTCACCTCGGTACATGCCTACACCGCCGATCAGAGCCTGACCGATGTTCCCTCTTCCGGAGACCTGCGCAGATCGCGTGCTGCCATGCAGAACATCGTTCCCCAGACCACCTGGACGGATGAGGCCATCGAGGAATTGTTCCCGCACTTACGTGGCCGCTTCAAAGGTTTGAAACTGAATGTTCCCGTGCCCGGTGTTTCCTGCAGTGACCTCACGGTTCAGACCAAGAAAACCGTCACCGCCGCTGAGGTGAATGAAGTGTTCCGCAGTGCTGCCGACAGCATCCATGATGGGATCCTGTCCTTCACCGACCAGCCCATCGTCTCCAGTGACATCGTTGGTAACTCCGCGTCGTGTGTCTTCGACAGCCTCGCCACCCTGGTCACCGACGACATCCTGCTCAAGGTCATCGGCTGGTACGAGCAAGGTGGAGGTTTCTCTCACCGGATCGTCGAACTGGTCGCCCAGCTGGGCATGAAGACCACAGATGAAGGGGAGAGGAGAAGCCGATGAAGGTTGCCATCAACGGCTTCGGACGCATCGGGCGCAGCGTGTTCCGGATCCTGACCGGACGCGATGACATCGATGTCGTCGCCATCAATGACATCTCCGATCCTGAGTCACTGGCCTACTTGCTGCGCTACGACTCCGTGATGGGACCGTTCCCGGAACCGGTAACCCTCGACTCACATACTCTCAGTGCGGGACGACAAAGTTGCCAGATGCTGGCCGAAAGAGATCCACAACAACTACCCTGGAAAGAACTGTCAGTGGATGTCGTCATCGAATCGACGGGCAGATTCCGAACTCGTGCAGAACTCGAAATGCACCTTCAGGCCGGAGCGGAAAAAGTCATCCTCACGGTACCGCCCAAAGATGCCATCGATGCGCTGGTGGTACTCGGTGTCAATGACGAGATCCTGGAGCCGAGCCACCAGCTCATCTCGAATGCCTCCTGCACGACCAACTGTCTGGCTCCGCTGGCCAAGGTACTCGACGATTCTTTCGGACTGGTGCGTGGAGTGATGACCACGGTACACGCCTACACCAACGACCAGAGCCTGGCGGACTGGTACCACCAGGATTTGCGCCGATCTCGTGCAGCCGGGGAAAACACCATTCCCACCTCGACCGGTGCCGCTCGCGCCGTTGGCCAGGTACTTCCTCAACTGGCGGGAAAACTGGACGGGATGGCGATGCGGGTTCCGGTCATCGACGGATCCGTGGTCGATCTGGTCGCCACCTTCGAGAAACCGGTCACCGTCGAGGACATCAACTCGGTGATGAAGGATAGTGCCGAGGGCCCGATGAAGGGAATCCTCGAGTATTGCACCGACCCGGTCGTCTCCTCCGATATCATCGGCAATCCCCATTCATCGATCTTCGACTCCCTGTTGACGATGACGATCGGCACTCACGGCGCCAAGGTGCTGTCCTGGTACGACAACGAATGGGGATACTCGAGCCGGGTGGTGGATCTGATCGACCGGCTGCGGGGCTGAAGCCGTTACACGAGAAACGAGAACGTGCAACGCGCAGGTCAAGAAGTCGAGTTGACGGTGACCCTGGGTAGGCAAGGCGGGTCTGCTAAGCCGAAGCCGAAACCTGTGCGCCGAACACGATTCTGATCGGCACACGGGAGAAGCATGACCCTATGGACACGATCCATAGCTCGCGCATTC